>JAHBAU020000029.1 GCA_018499905.2 Candidatus Saccharimonadota bacterium
AACACGGAGCATCCACACGGTATGAGCGACCCAGACTACGACGAGGTATTTACCCGCGATAAAGAAATTATCTTTGCCTTCCATGGCTATCCGTGGCTCATCCACCGCTTAACCTACCGCCGCCACAACCCCAACATGCATGTCAGAGGCTACAAAGAAGAAGGCACCATTACGACAGCCTTTGATATGACGGTACGCAACGATATGGACCGCTTCCACCTGGTCATGGATGTTATAGAGCGCTGCCGCCTCACAACTCTGGAGGCACAATCCCTTAAGGAAGAGATGGAGAAGAAGCTGGTTGAACACCGTAACTTTATAGAAACCAACGGCGTCGACATGCCAGAAATTGTTAACTGGAAGTGGGACATTGCCTGAAAATAATCATGTGGTGGCTAAGTGTTGTGCGGCAAGGGATCATCAGTGTATCGTATTAAAAACCGTTTCTATAGGAAAGGATCCCCATGTCGCTAAAAACATCTGAAACAGACGCCTCGGTGCTGGACTTTATTGCTGCAATTGCTGATGAAAATCGGCGGCAGGATTGCCTGACCCTCAACAAGCTGTGCGAGAAAATTACCGGCGAGAAAGGTAAGATGTGGGGGAGCAGCATCGTTGGTTACGGTAAATACAGCTACACCAGGAGTGATAATAAGTTCTACGAGTTTTTGGCCCTGGGTTTTTCACCCCGCAAGCAAAATTTAACAATCTACAACCTGCCAGGTTACGAACCTTATGCCGATCTCATGAAACAACTCGGAAAATACTCCACTGGTAAGTCATGTCTCTACGTAAAACACCTATCGGACATTGACATCACTATACTCGAAAAAATCTTGCGTGATGGCTACCAGTCAATCGCTGGCAAACACCTGGACTACAAGACTGGCACTTGGAGCGATTAGAGTCTGTTGCGCCTGCATAAGCAGGCCTTGGAGTGCTTATTGCTGGTCATTTGCATAAGTATAAGCACTATTGTCATTAGATCATTTAGGGTGTTAAATATAGTGCATTATGGCAAAAGCAAAAAGCATTGGAGCTAAAAAAGCTATGACACGAAAAAACACGACCAAAAAGGCACCAGCAAGAGCGAGAAAAAACAGTTCGCGACAAAAGAAGCTTGGTGGACTAGTACCAGCACAAAGGCTTATCATCTTTGCAGTCGCGTTTGCGATTATTGGAGCCCTATTCTTATATATGACAAACGCCGCAACCGTCATAAAACCTTTGTCTGTTGAGGCCGCTGCTGGTGAAGGTTCAGGCTTAGCCGCCAGCAAAACATTTAGTGGCGTTCACTGGTGGATGCGCGATGGCGGAGAGGCGACTGCGCAGAAGCCGCGAGACGCCATATATGCCGTCAAGTTTGATAGCTCTGGCAACCCTGTAGCGGTTCGCGGTAGTGACAAGTTTCCGTTCTTTATGGTAAATGGCGAGACCAACAACAATTGGGAAGATATCGCGGTTGATGACGATGGTAACGTCTGGATTGGCGACATTGGCGCAAATGTCTGTTCTCGCAATAATCAAAAATTGATTAAAGTCAAAGAACCAGACCCAACAAGTTCTAAATCGCTCGATATCGTCGCTTCGTATACGTTTAAATTTCCCGACCCAGAGAAGGGATGCAATACCTGGAACTCCGAAGCAATGTTCTGGCTAGATGGCAAAATGTACATCTTTGCCAAGACGTCCGGTTCGCCAGTCTACAGGGTCGACCTTCCATCTGGCAATAGTGGCACTGCATCCCTCGTCAAACTCGGATCCCTCGCCGGCGGCGCAAGCAACATTTCAGTCAGTAGCGTATCTTCGGACCGCTCGAGCCTGGTTGTCGCCAGTCACGGTAATATGAATGTGTTTAAATCATCTAACACGAGCTTGAAAGGTGACGCGTTCGTAAAAGATATCATTAGCCGCAAACCGGCACATACGGCAACTTTTGATGCCGGCTCAAAGAAATCAAATTCTGTTGAAGGTGGATCATTTGTCAATGGCACAAGAGACATAGCCTTCATCGCCGAAGGTAAGCAATTGTACTACGCCAAAGCTGCAGCCTATGGCAATACTTCCGGAAGCACAGGAGGAAGCACCAAGGATACTACCGCACCGACAGTATCAATTTCCGCACCGGCCAACAACGCCACAGTCAGCGGAACAATTACGATCGAAGTTGCTGCGTCTGACAATGTTGGTATCACGTCAGCCGATCTGTTCTATGACGGAAGCAACATCATACGAAAGGGAACCTCGCAGGGAGATTACGGCTGGGGTAGCCGGTTTGACACCGAAACCATTAGTGACGGTGCGCACACTTTTGGGGTAACGGTCTACGATGCGGCCGGCAACCAAAAGACGGCACAGATTACCCTAAACATACAAAACGGAAAAACAGGTGATATAACCGCTCCGTCGGTCAGTATCATTAGTCCCGCCAACAACACCACTGTCAGCGGCACAATCACCCTAGAAGTCAGCGCAACTGACAATGTCGGCCTAGCCAGCGTAAATCTGCTCTATGACGGAAGTGGCATCATCCGTGAAGGCACCTCACAAGGTAACTACGGATGGGGTAGCCGTTTTGACACAGAACTACTCAGTAATGGCACGCACACACTGTCTGCCAAAGCAACCGATGCAGCCGGTAATACTAAAACTGCCACGGTTACCGTCACAGTCAAAAACTAAATAAGCGTACATCATAAAAGAGCGGTCGCCTAAGGAACCGCTCTTTTATATGCTCTTTGTTTGTCGTTGATTCTACTGGCTGGATTGATTGGTTTGTGACTTTGAGCCACTTCGGCCGCCTCGAGAGGCCTTACCGCCTTTGCTCGCTATTTCACGCCTTACTCTTGTCCATACTTGTGAAGCCACGTTTAGTAGTGTTATTCGCCTTCCGCACCTCCATATTGTTAGGTTGATAGTACTTACAGCCTACCAACCTGGAGAGGGTTCTGCTGTAAATTTTCTGACACATAGCCCGAAAAGAAAGCTAATGATTATTTGAGGATGTCCCAGGTAGCTGGAAGTCTGAGAGGTGATTCGGGCACATCGGGTGTTTGGGATCGATACTGCAACCAGAACAAACCTGCCGCTAATAATAAAGCGACGATTGTGGTGATGAGGGCAAGCAGCCTAATCCGTCTTTGCGCATTTTTTGTTAACATCACCCTCTACCGTAGTGCCTTACGATACCTCATGCAGTAAGCTATCTTACCCGAAAAAGCCTGCTCGCAACACGGTATGGGCTAATTGATTATTTTAGTCACTAACCCGGGGACGGCAGTATCTACGCGCTAATTCTTTTCGAGACTAGTCTTGACAGCCTGCACAATACTATCAAGAAACGGCACCTGATCGAACAAGCTCAGCGCCCACACCAGCAAAGTTATGACCAACGTACCCCCAATGAATACGCCAGCGCCGGTTGCCAATCCTTTCAAGAATGCGAACCCAAGAGCTCGCCTTTTGGATACATACCCTAGATCATAGAACTCCTGCAACCTCGCCCCGAGTTCTTGCTGCTTTTTGTGTTTGTCGCGTTTGGGATTGTTGTTTGTCATAAATCGATTATAACTAACCTAAGAGCTATGTTGTAGTTATTTTAAGGGTATCAAATGTGTGTGAAATAGCTTACAGAATCTTGCCATGGTGACAGTTACAGTAGAGTAACCACAATACGTAAGACCTACGAAAGGAGGGCGCGACAATGAATCAATACCGATTCAATGACTTGTTCGATGAAGAAGACGATTCAGAAGACGATACTAATGTGTAGGCCTAGTGCCAATTTGGTGCACTAGCCACTTTTAACAATAGCCAACAACCTTGTACCGCTACCCATGTCATAAACTGTGTGGGTTGCGATACCTGAATAGAAGCATCCTTGTTCTTAAAGAGCTGAGATTAATAATGTCTATCCAGCGAAAGACTTTTAAGTAACTGGTGCTTCTTCCATTTTTTGGCACAGCTAAAGAGGAAGGAGTCGCCATGAATAAATATGGTCCAAAAGCCGCAAAAGAAATTGCCAAAACCATGCATGAATTTCATGAAGGCAAACTAAAGAGTGGTCGTGGCAAACAACCAGTCTCATCCCAGGACCAGGCCGTTGCCATCGGCATAGCCAAAGCAAGAGCCAAGCAGTACAAGGTACCGAAAGAATCTCACCCGAAATCAACACGGTAGTTGTGAAATAATCATCTTGTAAGAAATTTCACACCTTATTATTTATTATGATGTTTAATGAGCCCAATGAAAGCAAAAATATTAGTTGTTGAAGATGAAAAAAGTCTCAGTGAGGCTTATGAACTAATTCTCAAAAGCAGCGGTTACAAGGTCACATTAGCGAATGATGGTGCCGAAGGCTTGGAACTTGCCGAATCATTTGAGCCAGACCTTGTTCTTTTAGACCTGCGCATGCCACGCGTCAGCGGTATTGAGTTTTTAAGAAAGTACCAGTTAGTCGACAAACATCCTCATGTCAAAGTAATTGTCTTTAGTAATATGGATACCCAGAAAGAGATTGATGAAGCCTATGAGCTGGGCGCAACACACTATATTTTGAAAGCCTGGGCGTCACCCAAGGAATTGACGCGGCTAGTTGCTGACACCCTCAGCAATACATGAATTAGTGGCCAGTAAGTGCCACAAAGGACCAACACATGTTTTATATCAATCGGCAGCTGCTGCGGCGACGTGAAGTATTCTTACTAAGGGTTCTGCCAACACTGATTGTGTTTAGCGCTTTTACGGCGCTCACTATGCTGAGTTGGGTCACTGCTAAAAATAACTTAGTACAAGAACAGCAACGCTTGCTCGATCAGAATAATATGAATGCCGCCGCCTATATCCGCCAGCAACTTGGGACCTATCAAGATGTTATGCGTGGGGCAGTTGGGCTCTTTAACGCCAGTGACTCAGTGACGCGTGAAGAATGGAATACGTATTTTCAGGTGTACGACATCACAAAAAATTATCCAGGCCTACAAAGCGTTGGCTATCTGCAAGTTTTGCCAAAAGCCAACCATACGCAGTACGAAGTAATGATGGCCCAGCAAGGATATCAGGGTTTCAAGATACACCCTAAAAGTGAATCAGCAGTCTCAGCAGTGGTCAGCTATATTGAACCGCATAATCCAAACAGCACTGTCGTGGGCTATGACATGTACACTGATCCGACACGACGGCAGGCACTTGAAGAAGCCAGAGACACCGGTCAATTGGTACTGACAGATCTCATAACACTGGTAAATGATGTCAGTAGAGAAAACAGACAGCCGGGATTTTTAATGTACATACCGATCTACAAAAACGGCATCGTGCACAATACCATTGCCGAACGTCAAGCTGACATTACCGGGTATGTGTATGCACCATTTCGAACATATGACTTGATTAACAAAATTCTACTAGAAAAGAATCCAAGCTATGCACTCATCATTGAAAACGTTACTCCACAAGGTAGAGAAAAAGTGTATGAGAGTGAAAACCTGGCTACTATCAAGTCAGCGGCAAGTTCCATTAGCAGCCATGCTGTCATCGAGCTGCCCAGTGCCAGCTGGGAGATTACTGGTTTTGCCTCAACAGGGATTGTCAGCCGACCGTTCCGAATTCGCCCGCCATCAGTGCTATGGGGCGGACTAGTATTCAGTATCATGGTGGCAGCATTTATCTATATGCTGTTAACGAGTCGGGCACACGCGCTGTCAGAAAAAGAAGAACGAAATATTCAAGAAGCTAAAGACGAGTTGCTGGCCTTGGCGTCACACCAACTGCGAACCCCGGCAACCGGCGTGAAACAATACGTCGGCATGCTGCGTGAAGGCTTTGCGGGCACACTAACACCACTACAGCACACCTTGCTAGACAAAGCCTATGACAGTAACGAGCGACAGCTTTCAACCATCAATGAGATGTTGTTTGTCGCCCGAGCCGACGCCGGACACCTCAAGATGACTCAAGAACGGCTGGACATTAACGCTCTAGTAAAAGACAAGGTTGAAGAGCAAAAAAATGCACTCAAAACTCGCAAACAAAAACTTGAAGTGAAGATCCCAAAGAAGCCACTGTTTATTATTGCCAGCCGACAATATATTGGCATGGTTATCGAAAATATTATTAGCAATGCGACAAAATATACACACAACAAGGGGACTATTACGGTGTCAGTGAGACGCCAAAAAGAGCATGTGGTTATTCGAGTAAAAGACACTGGTGTCGGCATCGCAGCCAAAGATTTTAATCTGTTATTTAAAAAATTCTCGCGAATACCCAATGAACTAACTGATGAAGTTGTGGGTAGTGGTATCGGCCTATATTTGTCTAAAAAACTAGTGGAAGCCCACGGTGGCCAACTGCATTTCGAGTCAGTGGAAGCTAAGGGATCGACAGTTAGTGTTTACTTGACACATGTCGATTAAGATCAAGCTAGATAGTAAGACTAGTCGGTTATGACAATGTCTTTAAAACTATCTTCGCCAATGATTTCGAGTAGTTTTTCTAGATTTATCTGGTAGCGTTGTTGCTTATAGCTAATGACTTTTTGCTTTTTTAGTCGGCTCATCTCGACCGCGGTGGTTTCGCGGGTCAGCCCTACTAAACTAGCTAGAGTCTGATGCGTCAGGCTCATTGGAATAGTAACAAAATTTCGCCCATCATTGTTCTTTGAATACCGCTGACAGAGGTAGTACAGGGTATATACCAGCTTGTCGCGCGCTTTTGGCTGTTCAAGCGCATTAACCCGTATTAAAGAAGCGGTGTAATTTGATGCAAAGTAGTTGAGCACAAAACGAGTTGTTTCTGGATCGGAATAAATGAAGCTGAGTAATTCTGCTCTTGGCACGAGCGCAACTTCACAATCAGTAAAGGCTTCATAGAAGAAGAGTGCCCCGACGGTCTTTTCGAATATCCATGATGTCGGAAAGAATTCACCATTTGCGTGAAAGATTACAACTTGCTCATCACCTGCTTCAGAAATACTGTACACCCTGACAACACCACTTATGAGAATAATGGCTGAGCGCGGCACTTCACCTTGATATAACATTGTTGAGCCCGCACTAAACCGCCGTTTTACAGCAGAGTCAATGAGTAGTTGCAGATGATGGATCATGCGGAGTAATCCTATTGTAGGCCATTACTGCTGGCTAAGTGTGAATTATCTTACACAGAGCTTGTAAATATGCTTACTGTTACAGCTGCCTTAATCAACTATTGTAGGAGTGTACCAATTAACGAAGGAGGCGACCCGTGCAAATAGCGAGCGAACCCATATTGAGACAGAGGATCAATCTCTTCATGTCTCGTAAAGTACGCGAGTTTCCAGAGCTCAAGCGTCTTGGGAAATGGGACAACTACGAGTTATGGCCTAAACGGCTGCATACCGGTCCTCGGATTAACAAAAGTCACGAATAATTAAATCAATAATCAGGAACTACTATGGGAATTCTACTTTGGATAGTATTTGGTGCTCTTGTTGGTTGGGTAGCATCAATGGTAATGGATACAGATGGTCAACAGGGTGCCTTTGCTAACATTGCTGTAGGTATCGCTGGAGCCATCATCGGTGGTTTTTTAGCCCAAGCGCTCGGATGGAATGGCGTAACCGGCTTTAATATTACCAGCTTTTTGATCGCTCTCGGTGGGGCCGTTATCTTACTCTGGCTCATGAAGATGTTTGTATGGCGTAGTAGAGTATAGCATTTAGATACCTCTCGAATCCTAACTGCCCAGGGACTGTCACCTGGGCAGTTTACTTGCTTTAGTACTATTGTTTTGGTTGTATAGGTAAGTGAAAAATTCATATTTAGGTTTAGGCTATCCGATAATCAGTGATCAAATAACCGCCAAAGAACTAACTGTTTTGCTGAGTGAACTAAGCGCGGTTATTAGCAGAGGTGTCATAGGTGATGTGGTTGAGCTTGGCTGTTACGAGGGTACCGCCGCCTTGCATGAAATGCGCCTCATTAGGCAGCTAGCGTCCGATAAACAGCTGTGGTTGTATGACAGCTTTGAGGGCTTGCCAGAGAAATCATTGGCAGACTTCAGCCCAGCTGGAACTCAATTTACAACTGGCGCCCTGCGGACCAGTAAACAAAAACTGATACATAATTTCAAAAAAGCCGGTCTGCCGCTGCCGAAAGTTAAAAAAGCCTGGTTCAAAGACTTGAAGACTGATGATTTACCTGACAAGATCTGCTTTGCGTTTTTGGATGGCGATTATTATGACTCAATTATCCAGAGTCTCCGCTTGGTTTGGCCGAAGCTTTCACCAGGAGCCACCGTCATTGTCGATGACTATCAGAATGAAGCCTTGCCAGGTGCTGCACGAGCGGTCAATACCTGGCTTAGCACACACGCTGTATCAATCAGCGTCGAAGCGTCATTAGCAATTATCCGAGTGTAGTCGAGACTGGCGGCTCGACATGTAACGTGCCAAGATGTGCCGCGATGCTGCCACTACGCTCAGCCACAATTTCTCCATAAAAAATCAGCTCGTGATCGAGCTGCCTAACTTCAGCGACTGCTCGCGGGTTATCAGGACCGCACCACATTCTAGTATCGGCGACTGCTTCGTCATCATAAACATCATCGTACTTTCCACCAGCTCGATAATTTTCGACAGCCACCAGGCAGTCGGTACTTAAGCTGGCCAAAAATGCCTGCAATTCGGCAGCTGATTCAGCAGCCTCGGCAGCCGCTTCATCTTTCTCAGCTTGAAGATTGCGAATCTCGGCACGATGCTCGGCAACTTGTGTTGCTGTCAGCCCGTTTTCTGGAAAAGTTGGCTCCGTCTCTCCGTCACCACCACTACAGCCGGCGGCTAAAATACCGGCTAGTACAGCACCAGCTGCCATTTGTCGTAAACCCATAATGCCATCTCCTGACTTATCTATGACAAACTATACTGGACAAACTTGGTAGTTACTAGCCTACAAGTGTTGTAAGTTTGTGCTGAATTTCGCCTGGGACCGGCATAACGCTTAGTCTTGATTGGCGGACCAGCCCAAACTGCTGCATCTCAGGGTCAGACTTGATAGCTGCGAGCGTGATCGTTTTAGTGAAGGTACGGACAAACTTTAGCTTAACAGCCCAACTTCGTCGCGGATCGGCTTTGTTTTCAAATGGTTCTTCCGCGACTTCTGCCAAACCAACGATCGCTTTTTGCTTCTGCGAATGATAGATGTACACCAAATCGCCGAGCTTCATCTTCTGAATATTAAGTATTGCCGGGTTGCTATGTACACCATCCCAGATTGTTTCTCCATCACGCTCCAAATCTTCAATTGAATAATCGCTGTCAGGATCTGCCTTTACTAACCAGTAGTTCATGTAGATATAGTAGCCGCTTGACTGCCATTTGACTAGCGACACTTCTGGGTAATAATTTGCGTGGTTAAGGTATAATGATACGTAAGGATGCTTACGGTAAACGTAAAGCTGTAGAGACCAGGGTGGAGCGTTCGTGATACATGTGAAAAACTTCTTTCTCAGTTTACGCTTACGCATTAGTGCGCTGATATTTGTCGTTTTGGTCGTTTTAGTAGCATTCGTGATCTTAGCAGCCAGAGACAATGAACGAGCTGGGCTGCGCATTTACCATGACTTTGTTGATAACCGCGCCGTACTGCTTCATGAATCACTCCAAAAAACGACCGATTCGCTTAAAACACTCGTGTACGACTACACTTTTTGGGATGAGATGGTTGCCTTTACAAACAGCCCAAGCGAAGAGGCAGCTGGCAATTTATTGAGCGGCACCCTGGAGACATACAAAACCGATGCAATCTGGATCTATAATTCAGCTGGCGAGCTCGTCTACGCCACTAGCAGGGAAGAGAGTGGCATCAACCCGTACCAGCTTACTGGAGTTGACCCGAGCCAAATCAAACAGATACTTACCCCGCTCAAGCCGTTTGTTGACTTTTATGCCCGCACGGATGCCGGCATGATAGAGATTCACGGCGCATCTATCCATCCATCAAGCGACGAAGCCAGGAGCACTCCAGCTCAAGGCTACTTTTTTACCGGCAAAGTCCTCAGCGATGATTACCTAAGCCAGAGCGCTACCGTCATAGATGGAACCGTCAAGCTCATTTATGATCAGGCAGCGATTAAACAGCAGGTTACCGATTTTCCACCAAGCAGCGGCCAGTTTGGTATATTACTACCTCTACGCGGTGTCGAAGGTGACGACATTGGCGCACTCTATGCGAACGGGTATAGTGAAGACATTTATCAAGTGTTTACCTCGCGTGACAATTTAATTAAACGTGGTGTCGTCATTTTTGGCGTTATTGTCATTGGCACATACCTTGCGGCATTTATCTGGATAATTCGGCCGCTCAGATTGATACAAAAAGCCTTGCGGACCGGTGACGACAAATACATTGCTGAACTCAAGAATAATCATGATGAATTTAGCTCAGTCGCTCAGCTCATGAGTGATTCAATGGGACTTCTTGGCAAATACCAGGCAATCATAGAGTCAATTAATGACGGGCTTATCGTATTCAATCACCACGGCGTCGTCGAAAGGATTAACCAGACGGCTCTCGCAATTCTTGGCTATGAAGAGCATGAACTTTTAGGCCAAAAGTTCGTCGAAACAGTGCAGGCGTACCGTTCTGACGGCCAAGCTATCGAAGCAGAGCAAAGACCTTTATCTATCGCACTTGCAACGCGTCGTCCGGTCTCCTCGAGCCACATATTTCTTACCAAAAATGGGCAGAAAGTAGATGTGCAATTGAATGTATCCCCAATTATTATTGGCAGTACATTGAACGGCGCAATTACAATTTTTAACGATAATACCAAAGAGGTTACCTCACGTAAGGCAATCGAGAATGAAGTTGCCGAAAAAACAGCCGAACTAACCCAAATGAAGGCTCGTTTGGAGTCGTCCATCAACAGCCTTAACTTAGGCTTCATTATGACCAATGAGGATGATGAAATGATGTTGATCAACACCAGTGCAAAAAAGATGCTGACCGGTGGTAACCTAAAGCTCGACCACTGGCATTTTGACGATGTGAACCAGGCGCTTGGCACAGAAATCAACCTGAGAGATGCCACCAGAAAATGCATGGCCGACTGGGACCCGGTATCCATCAAGGAAGTGCGTTTCGGCGATCATGTACTACGCCTATTCATTGGCCCCGTACTAGCACATCAGTCAGACAGTAAGGTCGAAGCTATTGGCTGTGTCATTGTACTTGAAGACATTACAGAATCAGTTGTTGCGGCCCGTTCACGTGACGAGTTTTTCTCAATTGCTTCACATGAACTAAGAACGCCGCTGACCTCGATCAAAGGCAATAGTTCAATGATACTTGAGTACTATGAGAAGGAGCTACAAACACCCGAACTGCATGAAATGGTAGAAGACATTCATGAATCAAGCGCTCGCTTGATTAGTATTGTCAACGACTTCTTGGACGTTTCAAAAATTGAACAAGGAAAACTGAAATATGAGATTACAACCCTGCAACTTGGACCAATCATCGACAGCGTGCTAAAAGAACTGCAGTCGCAAGCAACTGCCAAGCACATTGACCTGCACAGAGCGAACGATGCAGACATACTGCCCGTTATACTTGGTGATCGTGACCGAGTGAAGCAGATCATCTACAACCTCGTCGGCAACGCGATCAAATACACGAAGCAGGGTAGCGTGACTGTAAACTGCGAACCAGAGGCTGGAGCAGTCAAAATTTCGGTCAGCGACAGTGGCGAGGGGATTCCTGAAGAACGCAAAAAACTCTTGTTCCGTAAATTCCAACAGGCTGGCGATAGTATTTGGACTCGTGAATCGAGCAAGGGAACTGGTCTTGGTCTGTATATCTCAAAATTACTCGTGGAAGGCATGGGTGGCAATATCTGGTTAGAGGACAGCAAAGTTGGCAAGGGCAGCACTTTCGCCTTTACACTGCTTATAGACAATGATCTAAACCATACCCTTATTGAGCACAAAACTGCTAAGAATCACGCTATTGATACGGCAACAGGTCTCCAGGACAATTAGGCAGCCTGTCCCCAAAACTATGATGATACTATAGGCGCATGAGTCACTATAAAGCAGTCATTTTTGATTATCACGGCGTGCTGCTCAAACGCTTCCGGCTGCAAACTGGCGTCTATTCATTTGCACAGGAACTACACGAAGACGGGTATCAGGTAGCTGTGTTATCAAATCTAATTACTCCAATCGCTTTTGTCGTGAAACGACTAAAGCATCTCGACAGCTTTGAAACACGCATAATCTCTTGTGATGTTGGAATGGCAAAACCAAACCCACTGATCTATAAGCTGATGCTCGAAAGACTAAGCCTTCGGCCAGAGGAATGCATTTTTGTTGATAATCGGCCCAGGAATCTTGCGCCAGCCGCAGCGATGGGCATGGGTATCGTACACGCCAAAAACACGCAACAGATTATTCACGACGTACGAGAGCTCCTTAATACCGGGGAACGCGAAACTTCAGCAAGTTAAAAGTGTTGTCATTTTTATTTGATCTATAGAGAGCATCGTGGGGTTTGCTATTATTAGTGCAACTAATGGCAAGAAAGACTATGACAAAAAAACGTAACGAGCCTTCTGATAAATTGCTCGCTAAAATTACCATCGCGTTTTTTAAACGCGCCAAGACAACTGCAGGCATTTGGCTCATCTTGACCGTCTTTGGTATCGCTAGCTACACCACACTACTGAGGCGAGAAGGCTTTCCGAGCGTCAATATACCACTCGCCATTATTGGCGGTACGTATTTTGTCAATGATGCAGCAAAGGTAGACACAGATGTTGCCAAGCCCCTGTCCGAACTCGCCCTCACACAGGAATCGGTGAGTGCAGTCCAAACAAACTCAGCCGCAAACTTCTTTACTGTCAGCGTCCAGTACAAAGAGGGTACTGATAGTAAGGCTGCAACAGCTGATTTAGAGAGTAAGATCAGCCAAGCAGGTGTTTTGCCAGAGTCTGTGCTTGTCAAATACAACGTGCCGTACTTCGGGGCAACGGGTGGTGACATAGACCAGCTTAATGTTGCAATCTCGTTTTTTGATACTGACACACAGTCCACAGATCTCGCCGCACTCACGACCAAGGCGCAGGAAGCAGCAGCCTGGCTCAAGGAACGAAACATAGACGGCATTAAAGACGTATATATAAAGAATCCTTTTGACACTGTTATTGACCCAAGCAGCGGTCAATCTGTAGAGATACAAAAGAATTTTGATCGTTTTGGCGTTCGGCATGATGGCGAAACAGTTTACTATCCGTCAGTTATTATTGGCGTGGCGGCATATGATGGCAGTGACGTTATAAAGCTTGATGATGCAATACGGAAAGCCTTGCAAGAACTTGATGCAGAAAGCAATTTTGCTGGCTACACAGGCGAGATTAGCGCTAGTTTTGCGCCACAAATCAAAGAAAACATTGGCGAACTTCAGAAAGTACTTCTTGAAGGTCTAATTGCCGTACTGGTGGTCGGGTCAATAGTTATTGCTATACGAGCATCGTTAATCACTGTTATTTCTATGATTACCGTCCTGGCAATCTCGATTGGCTTCTTGTATGTCATAGGCTACAGCTTGAATGTCATTACCTTGTTCGCGCTCATCTTGGCCCTCGCCCTCATTGTTGACGACACCATTATTATGGTTGAGGCGATCGACGCTGCCAGACACAACCACAAAGATAGGTTGCAAGCGGTTAAGGTTGCGACCCGAAAAGTCAGCCGCGCCATGATGGCAGCCACCGCTACAGCAGCACTGAGCTTTGCACCATTACTGTTCGTTGGCGGTGTCTTAGGTAGTTTTATCCGAGCAATTCCAATCACAATTATTAGCGCACTTATTATTAGTTTGTTTGTGGCACTTTTGTTTATACCTTTGTTCGCCAGGCAATTGCTGCTTGGCAAGAAGCAGATGGGCGCCAAGGGCGTCAAAGAGGTTGCTGCAGGTTTTGAAGCGAAAGTCGCCCGAACCGTCGCACGGCCAATGATGTGGGCCCGAAACTCACGCAAACGATTGTTTGGTGTTGGTATCACGGCTGTCATGATTGGTCTGCTATTCTTTGCCGGCGGTATCGTAATTGCTCGTAATGTCGTATTTAATATCTTCCCGCCAACAAAGGACACCAATGGCTTAGTCTTGAGCATGAACTATCCGCCAGGAACATCAATAGAGAGAGCACAGCAGTTAGCAGCTGATGCAGATACATTGGCGTCACGGGTAATTGGTGATAATTTTGAGTATGCGTCGTATTACAACTCGGGAACCGCCCAGGGTGCAACTGAGCAAATCCAAATAATCCCATACAGCAAGCGTGACGTCACATCACAAGAGCTTGTCAAACAACTCCAAACTACGTTTGACAACGAGTTTACTGAAGCGTCAGTGGTTGTCGGACAGATTGATGTTGGCCCACCTAGCCAAGCATTCATTACGCAAATTAAGGCAGATAACCGTGAGGCCGCATATAAACTTGCTACAGACATCGCAAGCTTTATGTCAAGCACCGAACTCAAGCGACCAAATGACAGTACGGCTCGGTTTATT
Source organism: Candidatus Saccharimonadota bacterium (assembly GCA_018499905.2). GTDB lineage: Bacteria > Patescibacteriota > Saccharimonadia > Saccharimonadales > AQU-01 > AQU-01. The sequence goes on from JAHBAU020000029.1 coordinate 14,550, forward strand.
AATGTCACAACCTCCAATCCTAGCGAGTATATCCGATCCAAAGGCACCCCTATTATCAGCGTTTCGTCAGGCTTTAATGCAGACGATACGTCAACACTTGTCACCCTGGCACAGAATGCCGTTAAAGATGAGTTCACCGGGGAAAAGTTGAGCACATACGGCTTGGCAGATGACGTTATTCAGTTTGATCTTGGACAGGAGTCCGAGAACCAAGATTCATTCAAAACGCTGGCGTTGGCGTTCCCAATCATGCTGCTCGTCATGTACCTCCTCTTGGCTATCGAATTCCGCTCTCTCCTGCAGCCACTCCTCATTTTCCTGGCTATCCCATTCAGCATTTTCGGCATTATGTTCGGGCTGGATATCACCAACAATGCTATTAGCTTCTTTGGGATGCTTGGCTTCTTCGCGCTCGTTGGCCTGAGTATCAAGAATACGATTTTACTTACCGATTTTGCCAACCAATCAAGGCGGGCTGGGGCCGGTCCAATTGACGCTGCCGTCGCAGCCCTAGAAGAACGATTTAGACCACTGTTTGCCACCAGCATCACGGCAGTCGTCTCACTCATTCCCCTCGCTATTTCAAGCCCATTCTGGGAAGGTTTGGCAGTTGTTCTTATATTTGGACTTATCTCGAGCACCTTCTTGGTCGTGACTGTCTTCCCTTACTACTACCTTGGCGCGGAATACCTACGTCAGAAGATTTCCCCTAAAACATTCTTTACCTGGATGATTCCGGCAATTGCGTTAACTATAATTGTCGCGCGCTTAACAGGTAATGTCGTATACGCCATTCTTGTTGTCCCGGTTCTGTTCATCGTCTTACATCGAACGCTCCATAGCCGCTACGTTTCCTCTAACAGTAAACGAGGCTAATCGGTGGCTGAAACCCCCGAGCCAGTCAACAGACCTTTTAGCGAAGATTTGCATGCCTGGTCATTAAGTAAAAAACCCAAGACTGTCTCTTATACACATCT
>JAHBAU020000007.1 GCA_018499905.2 Candidatus Saccharimonadota bacterium
AGATGTGTATAAGAGACAGGGCACAATGTTCGGCTTTATCATGGAGATGGAAGGGGTGGACTTTAAGGGTGCGCTCGACATTCTGGCGCGGCAGGCTGGGGTAGACCTATCGATTTATAAAACGTCAGCTGGTTCAACGCAATCTGCCAAACGCAAAGAACGGGTGTATGAAGCTTTAGAGCTTGCCACTAAGTTTTATCAGATTCAGTTTAGCCAGTACCGACCGGCTGCTGAGTATATTCTGAAAAAACGCGGCTACACCAAACAAACCGCGCTGTTATTCCGCATTGGCTACGCGCCGGAAAGTGGCACGGCCCTGACGGGTTTTTTGAAAAAACAAGGTTTTACGCAGGACGATATCAAGGCCGCCGGGCTCGGGACCCAGCGCCGCGAGTTTAGTGATATGTTTCGCGGCCGCATCATGTTTCCGCTCGCCGACCAACAGGGAAGAGTGATTGGGTTTACTGCCCGCATCATGCACGATGATCCCAACGCACCAAAATACATCAATACGCCGCAAACCATTGTCTATGACAAAAGCCGGCATGTGTTTGGCTTGCATTTGGCCAAAGAGGCAATTCGCAAGTCTGGGTACGCTGTGGTGGTGGAGGGCAATTTGGATGTGATTGCCAGCCATCAGGCCGGGGTGCGGCAGGTTGTGGCCACAGCTGGCACGGCCATGACCGACATGCACCTAAAGACCCTTGGCCGGTTTACACCGGATATCCGTTTGGCGTTTGATCAGGACGGTGCCGGCATTAACGCCACCGAGAGAGCCATTCCGCTGGCTTCTAAAACAGGGGTGACACTAAAAATTATCGACATACCCGGCGGCAAAGATCCTGACGAGTTGATTGCTAAAGACCCGGCTGCCTGGGAGAAAGCCCTGGAAAGTGGGCAGTATGCGCCTGATTGGTTAATTGGCCAGTATCAAAAACGGCTCGACCTATCATCGGCGGTGGGGAAGCGACAGTTTAGCGACGTGCTGCTGAAAGTCATTCGTAATCTAACTGATCGGGTTGAACAAGATCATTATTTGACCAAAATGGCTGAGCTCATTGATGTCAGCGTAGAAGCACTGCGCGATAAACTCCGCAGCGCACCAACCGCCGACCGCCCGGTTACGCTCAAGCGCCCGGCCGCCCAGCCCGCGCTAGATCGTTATCAGGCCGAAAAGCTCAAAGCTCAGAATCATTTATTGGCCTTGGCGTTTCTGTCGACGGACATCCGTTCATTCCTCGAGCCGCTAACTGCCGACATGCTGTCAGACGATCAAGGGCGCACATTACTAGCGTTTTTGCAGACCCATCCGGACTACAAAGCTACGGATGCTCGACCAGCTCCGCCAAAAGAAGTTTCAGATTTTGTAAAGATGCTGTTATTATTGTACGAAGAACTCTACCAGGGTCTCGAGATTATGGAACTTCGTCATGAAGCCGCTCGGTTGCAGGCTAGGTTGGTAGAATATTTTGTCAAAACCAAAAAAAGCGAGCTGGCCGCCCAAATGGGTGATGCTGACACAGCACAGACAGAAGTGCTGCTTCGGCAGGTCAAAGAACTCGACACTTTATTACATAATGCAAAAAAAGGAGCGAACTAGTGGGAGAAGACGGAAGTATTGATGAAAGCACAGCGGTTGATCCAGCAATAGCGAAGGCCAGGGAAGAACTATTTGACCGGGCTAAAAAAGACGGTCATATTGACCAGCGCGAGATTTTTAAGCTCATTCCGGACACGCCGGATAATGTTGATGTCCTTGACGGGCTGTACACTGATTTAGCAGATGCTGGATTAGGCATAACTACCCCAGCTGAACCAAATGCCGAAGAATTTAGCGGTGAATGGGTCGCTGAAGATGACGAAGAGATCGTGCTTGATGAACAGGTGTACTTGGATGATATTGCCGACGATTCCGTGCGCCTATACCTCAGAGAAATCGGAAAAATTCCGCTGCTCAATGCTGAAGAAGAATTGGCACTGGCTCAACGAGTCGTTTCTGGTGACAAAGATGCAAAAGACAAGATGGCCGAAGCCAACATGCGTTTGGTTGTCTCGATCGCTAAGCGGTATGTGGGCCGCGGCCTAGACCTTTTGGATCTTATCCAAGAAGGGAACACTGGCTTACTCCGGGCTGTAGAGAAGTTCGACCCAGATAAGGGCTTTAAGTTCTCAACCTATGCGACCTGGTGGATTCGCCAAGCTATTACTAGGGCGATTGCCGACCAAGCCCGCACCATCCGTATTCCGGTGCACATGGTTGAAACAATTAATAAACTACTCAGAACCCAACGACGCCTGACCCAGGAACTCAACCGTGAACCAACCAATGAAGAGATAGCCGAAGCCATGGAGATTGAAGTCGACAAGGTTGAACACATCATGAAGATCAAGCAGGATATTTCCAGTCTTGACGCCTCAGTCCGAGACGACGAGGAAGACAGTGTGCTTGGTGACTTTATCGAGGATGAAGACACCGTTACCCCTGAAGAATCAGCCACTAACCAGCTACTCAAAGAGCATGTTAAAGACATGTTGGCCGCACTGACCGAGCGTGAGCAAAAGATTTTGCGCCTGCGATTTGGCCTCGAAGATGGCAAAAGCCACACCCTTGAGGAAGTTGGCCAGGAGTTCAACGTCACCCGCGAACGTATTCGACAGATTGAAGCCAAAGCCCTCACCAAACTCCGCAAACACCGCGACGCCAAAAAACTCCACGACTACATAAAATAGTGTAATCAAAGGAAGATATGCAGATCATAGGTGTAAGTGGGCGAGATAGAAGCGGCAAGGATACTGTGGCCGATATTTTGATTGCCTACGGGTATTTTGGTTATTCTTTTGGTGATGCTGTGCGGCGACATTCTTTGGAGAGGCATAAGGGTGAGCTTGACCCAATATCTGTTAAAAACATGACCGAAACCTCCAACTGGTTACGCACTCAACATGGACCGGATGTGATCCTTCAAGAAGCATTAGTTGAGTATGAGAAGGCCAAAGCAGCCGGGAAACAATACAAAGGCATAGTACTCTACAGTGTTAGAGCGCCAATCGAAGCGGATTTTATTCTGGCGCATGGAGGAAAGCTCATTTGGGTTGAATCGTCCGATCAAGTGCGCTACGAGCGCAAAATCGCCAACATGCGTGATGGAGAAGCCCTTGTCACCATAGAGGAAATGTTGGCTCAAGAGTCACTGCAGACAAAGCCACAGACAGGATTGCCTCAAGAAGTCCAAATGGATTTGAACTATATAAAGTCACACGCCAATATGGTTATAGAGAATAATGGCAGCGATCGAGCGGTATTCGAACAAACCGTAAAGGCATCCTTAAAGCTTGTTTAGCCTTGGCGCGAAATCCATTGAAAATTATGGGGTGGCAGTCGGTGGGGTAACCCCAAAAATATTTTTGTTCCTACAAAAAATTTTAGGGGTAGGCCGACTGACAGGACCCCGGCCTATTGGGTTTCGTTTAATATTACTTTGTCCCGTGAATTTCATGGTGGAGTTTGAGTACGCTGTGACGACTATGTTTATGGAGATGTCGCCTGGTTTCGTACCAAGCCAAGAAGATGGCGGCTGCAGCAATGGCGTATAGCCAGTCTACGGCGCCTAAGCTGCCAGCACGGAAGTACGGTGCAATAACCGGATTGTAGATAATGTTGAGTACACAGAACATCGACAGCCCCATGGCAAACCACAACTTGCCATTATGCAATTGGTAGCGAGTAAACAGGCCCTTGTCACTGCGCCTGAGCAGGATATTGACCAACTGACACAGCACAATCGTCAGGTAGGTGAGAGACATGCCCTTCATGTGTACCAAGCTATCAGCCGCAAGTCCCGAGGCATCAACGCCTTGTCGGCCGAAGAACAAATAAAAGTTGAGATACGACAGTCCGCCAATAACCAAACCGGTCCAAGCCAAATCTGTTACACTTTCACGGTTTAATATGTGCGCTTTTGGATCGCGGGGTGGGGCTTTCATTAGATCATGGTCGGCTTTATCCCAACTGATTGCTGCCATCGGGAAGAGTTCGGCAATTAAATCAATACCCAAAATAAGCATGACACTCAGCGCCAGTGGGGTATCGAATGCGACCGCACCGGCCAGACTGAACAAATTAACCACCAACTCGGACGAGTTAGCCGTAAAGGCCATCATCGATATCTTTCGTATGTTATTAAATATTGTTCGGCCTTCTTGCACGGCCTTAACGAGCGTGCCAAAACTGTCGTCTAGCAGCACAATGTCGGCGGATTGTTTGGAGACATCCGTACCCGCAATTCCCATCGCCACGCCAATATCAGCTTTTTTGAGTGCCGGTGCATCGTTAATGCCATCACCGGTAACAGCGACAACTTGGCCGCTATTTTTAAGAATGCTGACGATGCGCAATTTATCTTCAGGACTCACTCGTGAAAAGATGACACTGCTTTTTTCTACTAGTTGCACAATGTATTCATCGTCCATACTGCGGGCTTCTAAACCGGTGACAATTACCAGGTCTTTGGAGTCGGGTGCCAAACCAGCTTTGGTGGCAATTGCCTTAGCGGTCACGGAGTAGTCACCGGTGACCACTGCTACGCCAATATGGGCTTGATGGGCGGCCTTCATGGCGTCAATCACTTCTTCGCGCAAGGGGTCCATCATCGAAACCATGCCAAGATACACTAATTCACTCTCCGCCTCGTCCATAGTCAGCTTATCTAGGTTAGTTTTGGCCGCAAGCTTCTTGTAGGCAAAACCCAGGTTGCGCATAGCGTTTTCGGCCTGTGTTTTGTTGTGGTCCAGAATTGTTTCACGCCCGGCTTTGCTTAACTTTGTCTCTAGGCCGTGGTCCCACACATGCGTACATTTAGCGAGAAGCTCCTCGGGCGCGCCTTTAACAAACACATAGAGCTCGTTATCTTTGCCATACGGGCGGATCGAGCTCATAAGCTTGCGAACTGAATCAAAAGCAAACTCTTTCTTTTCTGGGTGTGCAGACTCCATATGGTCACTGTCTAGACCACCTTTGCGGGCAAGGGTAACAATAGCGCCTTCGGTGGGGTCGCCAAGCGTGTGCCAGCTGGGGTGATCATCATCTGGCGGATTCACCCTGGCATTTGATGATAAAAGACCGGCTGCTAGGAAGAGATGTAAACCGTCGAGCTCTTTGTTAGATACTGGTTGTCCCCGGTGTCCAAGAATCTCGCCTTTTGGCTCGTAGCCGCTGCCACTTACTTGGTACTCAAATTTGCCAATCTTAAATGAGAGTACAGTCATCTGATTTTTGGTCAAGGTACCGGTTTTATCCGAACAAATAACACTGGTTGATCCCAATGTTTCGACGGCCGACAACTTCTTTACTAATGCACCGGCCTTGGCGAGTTTTCCGGCTGCCTGGGCCAGCACCGTATTAATGACGGCGGGCAAGCCTTGCGGAATCAGTGACGCGGCAATACCGAGCGCTACCAGGAATGACTCTTTGTATCCCAGGTCTGCGGCAATAGCCATTGGCATCAGAATAGCTACCAGGCCAATAGTCCCTTGAGTAACTCGCTTGGCAATGTTGTCTATTTCTTTCTGCAGCGGGCTTTCATCGTTATCAACTTCTTGGCTGAGATTGGCAATCCGCCCCAGCTCGGTGTTCATGCCGGTGCCAATAACCAGGCCAAACCCATGGCCTTGAGCCACGGTTGTACCCATGAACAATAAGTTTCGCCTATCAGCCAGTTCTACCTCATTTTCGACAGCCTGTTCAAATTTTCGTGTCGGGTTAGACTCGCCCGTCAAAGCAAAATCATTGGTTGATAACTGAGATTGTTCAATCACGCGTAGGTCAGCGGGCACACTATCGCCCTCTTCGACATAGACAATATCACCAGGCACGAGTTCGGTAGAAGGGAACTCGATCAGGCTGCCGTCACGCAATACTTTTGCCGATGGCACAACCAGTCGTTCTAGCGAGTCCATGATCTGCTCGGCTTTATACTCCTGATTAAAGCTAATTGACGTATTAATAAGCACAATGATCAGCAAGACGATAGAGGTCCGGGCATCATCTAAGAAGTAAAACAAGATGCTGCTGGTGAGCAGCAGAATGATCATGCCGTCTTTATACTGGCGAAAATATTTTAAAAAGACCGACTCTTTGACGGTCTCTTGTAGTTTGTTCGGCCCGTATTCACCGAGTCGTTTGGTCGCCTCAGCAGCCTTGAGCCCTTGTCTTGATGTTGCAAATTCGTCATAGACCTTGTCTGTTGGCAGGCGATAAGCCGGTAATGATTTTGGATTTCCCATATAAGCACTAGTATACCGTGCTTATGGTTTGACAGTACTTGGGCCAAGAATATTGGGAGTTTGGTTGTACTATTCACTACCATGAGCACATTATTTATAACAGGGGTAAAAAGTATGATGCCAACAGTTAGCGGTGAGATTTTTCACAACATAGATTTGACAGCTGAGATATAAAATAAGGGTTGTACACGTCCGTATTGCGAGACGAGATGTGTGCCTGGAAGCTTTTTAGAGAGGCTTTCATAGAGGGGAGCAGGACGAGTTGACGGCCACACAAACGGTCGTTCGGCTGATTGTGATCCCCTTTGCAGCAAATTAATCGAAAGGGGGTGGGCATTTTTATGCAGCTACTTCGCTTTAGGCGGGTTAATCCTGTCACAAGAGCCATCGCGGTTTTTGGTGTGGTAGCGACGCTAGTAACAGGCATTACATATGCGGCTTTAACCAGCCAAGCAACACTGACAAACAACATTATCTCCAGCGCCTCGGCAAACTTACAGGTCAAATCGACCGGTAGTTTTGCCACTCAGGACGCTGGTTTTGCGTTTACGGGGATTGTGCCCGGCGGTCCGGCTATGCCATTAGCTGGTAATGCATTTCAGCTAAGAAACGCCGGTGACACGGACCTTGATGTCGCAGTTTCGGTTCCCGCACTGCCAACGTTTGTTGGCGGCACGGTCGACCCGTCCAAAGTTGATTTGCTCATAAGTTGTACAGCTGGTTCATCGACTTTTGCCAAAACGGCAAGTCTTGCGGACCTGGTTGCGGCACATGGAACCGGCGGTCTACTCATGACCCCAGACTATTTGCCACATACCACCGGTAACGTTGCTGATTGTACTGCCAAAGTACAGATGGATAGTGATGCAATTACCGGCTCTGGCCCGGTCAGCACCACGTTCTTCAATATTGTCTTTACTGGCACCGTACACACACTACCAAGTTAATTAATGTTCAAAATTTAGGAGAAAATTAGATATGAAACTCAATCCAGTTGTTCGCGCCACCGGTATCATCGGTGCAACCGCCGCTTTAGTAACCGGAGTTACTTTTGCTGCACTTTCAAGCTCAGCTACATTAACCCAGAATACAATTTCTTCAGAGACTACAGACCTAGTGATTGACCGAGCAGGAGCTGGCGACACCGATGTTGACCCAGTTGCTTTTGACGAAACCGATGCAGGCTTTGCATTTACCGGTATCCTACCTGGTAGTGTTTCGTCACAAACTGAGGCATTTTCGCTTCGAAACCTTGGGACTGTAAACCTCGGGGTTAAAGTAAAGATTGCAAATGCTGGTGTTCTTCCTGCAGGGGTAGACGCAACCGATGTCGTGTTCACATTTGAGTCAACGACGGGTGAGCCAACAATTACTCCAACCTGGGCAGATTTAACTTCGGTTGATGGCGTAACACTCGTAGCTGACATGGACAATAACCCTGTTGCTTCAGAGGAATTTACAGTAAAAGTCAGCCTTGACAACAGCGTAACTGGTGAGAGCGTATCAATTACTGCATTTGATTTCGTATTCACTGGTACTGCTATAGCTCCAGCACCATAACTAAGGCAAGCAATATTCATGCTGTTTAAGCGCGCAAAACAAATAATGGCTGGACTGGCGATCATTAGCATCGCCAGTCTCAGCCTGGCAGCCGTCGTGACCAAAGCGCGTCACGGCGCGCTGCTGAGCGTGCAAACCGGCAGTATGGTACCGGTTCTCAATAAGGGCGACCTTGTGAATGTAACCAAAGTCTCCGCGGGTGATTTGCACCCCGGAGACGTTATTACCTTCATAAACCCAGCCAACAGCAAGCAAACTATCACACACCGCATTGTCGAGGTGCCAACGCTCGATAATGGTCAGAAGTTCGTCACTCGGGGTGATGCTAACCCGGTTAATGATCAGCCAATAGAAGCCAAATCAATCATTGGTAAAGTTGGCGGCTCAGTGCCAAAGGTTGGCTACGCTGTTGATGTGGTACGCAAACCACTTGGCCTGGCGCTCATCATCTATGTGCCAGCATTGTTTGTCATTATTGGTGAACTCAAAAGCCTTGCAGCTTATTACAAGTCCCAAGAAACGTACATGTTGCCGTGGCGCCGCAAAAAGGGGAGCGCGCTACCAGTTGCAAAGTTGTTGCCGCTGGCGATTATTGTGCCATTGGCAATCTTTGTCCCGGTCAAAGCCGCCATGCAAACCACCGCAACTATTACCGCCAACACCATCACCGCTACTCGGCCAGCGCAACCTAACACCTGCAATACCGGTGGCAACAATACGTCAATTACCGTCACGGGCTCGGGCAATATAAATATCTCCAATTCGAATAATCAAACGGCTCAAACCGGTAACTCAACAAGCACCAGTGGCAATGCTACAAGCGGGAACGCCACAAACTGCAATAGTACGAACATTAACGTCAACGTATCAAACTAGTTAAAAAATAGTTACTAGTAATAGCATAAACTTACAACGAAATATTATTTACAACAGAGGTATATGATGCTATGATATTTCGCTATGAGCCTAGAAAAAGTGACTACTGCCAAAGTACAAGGTTTGGTAGCTTTTGCTGGTCAAACACTTAGTGGATATGAGCTTGATCATATTAAGTATGGTGTTGCCCAACTTGGAGTAGACAAGGGGTTTGAGCCAGATACTATTGCAGTAGCTGCCGAACAACAAGTATTCGGAGCAGCTATGAATGCCTATTTTCTTGGTAATGAAACAGGACAATTAACTCCTAGTCCTCTTGATACATCCACTGAGCCTGGACGTACCCAATTAGATCAGCTCGCACCTCGTATTGCTGCAGCAATGGAGCGTACCAGGCCAGAATATCAGGGGTCCCAGTTTGAGCAAGCTGCACATTTAATTGCTACAGATACTAGCCGTAGGTTTGACCCTCTATACTCACCAAGTAACGCTAGTCGTCGCGGTGGCGTTAATCGCAATTTTGTAACTGCAAGGGGAATTACTACAAGTGCCCCAGGTCTAGAAGATGTGCCAATCGCTATTGTCGGCGCCGGTGCAGCCGGTACTCTTACCGCCAGGGCGTTAGTTGAGGCTGGATTTAGTAATGTTGATATTTATGATAAACGCGGCCGAAGTGGTGGAATCTGGGAGCAAAACAATGTTCATGGTGGATCTCGGAATAATCCAGTTGACCTGCACTATGACTGGGCTATTAGTCATGCAGCAACAGTTGGCGATCCAACCGGCAGAGAAATACAAGACTACATTCAAAATGTGGCTACTAATCGAGCCTACCGCTATGCATTACCGCCAATCATACCAGGCGTCGTGAAAGAGATAGAGGCTGGTGACCTTTCCCACCAAGTTCGTTTTACCGTCGAAGGTGAACAGTACAACCGAGAGTATCCAATTGTTGTCTATGCTCCAGGAATTGGCTTGCCATTGCCTCCAAGCCATCCGGGTCACATGGAAACCGATGCTAAAGGAAGCAGCGCTGGTCAGCGTTGGCAACGCCAATTGACCGACCAAGAGATACGCGATTCTGGAACAACTTTATTAATTGGGCTGGGCAACAGCACTGCCGAAATGATGACCCAGTTCTATGACTTCACACGGCGCACAGGAGAAGAAGTAGACTATCGGGTTTTGACTCATTACCCAAAGGCAATGGTCGATCGTACAGGTTACAAAGCGCCTGGTTGGTCTAGCCAAGTAGCTAGGGATCCAACCAAGCCCGAATTGACCAAGTTGGCAATGGATCTCCCGCTTATCAAAGCCGCATATCGTGATGCATTTGCTCGTGGGAAAATAATACCGGGTGTTGCCAAATGGCATGTTGGCGATCGGGGAACCACAACGGTTGTAGATGGTGCTCGCATTTCAAAAGAATTTGAATACGATACCTTATATACGCTTATTGGTTACGGTCATCGACCCGATACTCTGGAGGCGGCAAGTGTAACAGTTCTTGACCCTTATCTAGGCCAAGGAGCCTTCGATTTTGATGGTGAAGTACAGCAAAACCCAGGTATGTTTGGCCGACAGAGAGTATATCCAGGTTATTTTGGCATCGGTCCAGTTACTAAGAATCGTGAAAACCCCAATGCCTTGGTTATCCCAGGTATTCAGGCACAGATTGCCGAAATGATGCCAACTTTGGCACTCAGAGCAGTAGAGTACGCACTCCGTAATCCAGCTGCTTTGGTTGAAGCTGGCAGAACAAGACAACAGCCAGTTCGCTCAACCAGAGCACATACATTAGAAAGTGTCCCTAATCTACAACAAGGTTTTGAGCCATATACTGGGGCCGGCTCAACTTTACTTGAATCAATCTTAAACGGCTCTCGCAGATTATTTGAACCACGGAATACATTTCGAAAGAAAGTTTAAGACTATTCTATTCCGCCAAAATCACAGTAAGAATTTGTAGCTAGACAATTAGATCTAAGGGAGGGGGAAGTTTGTTCTCAGAGCATCGTCCAAAAGTTCTCTGACATCAGGGTCAACTTGTCTCAAGGCTTGTGGGCCCCACAGCTTTTTCACTCGTAACTCAGTGGCCACTGCATGACCATGGCGCAGGGCACTGGTTTCAAGGAGGGCTGCATACTGTATCGACCTACTCCCTACCGTGTCTGCCAGAGTGTGTTCGAGGGCCATCTTTTCGTCGGCATCCATCGAGCCACTGGGTCTAAGCTCTTGCCGCAGCCTTTCAGCTCGTTCTGCAATGATTGCTTCAGGAGTAATTGCATCGATAGCCTTTATTTCCTCGGCGATAAACTGTGCTGGTTCGGTTTTACCCCGTACTAATGCATGAAGGAAGTGCTCTTCGTCTAGTATTAAGTCTATTGGGTCGATACGTGCGGCATCTGCCGCATATAAAACTTCATGATACATGTCTGACAAACTGCTTTGCATATTCAAGACCCCGGTGTAGCCAACCGACCGTACACTCGGTAGTCGTTGCCGACCATAGTCACGACGGATTTCTGCGGCATACTGGCTAGGGTTGCCTGCATACTCACCAGCGCTTGCTTCAACCAATAAATGACTCGGGACAACCGCCAGTGCTTCAGTGCGTAAGTCGTAAGGAAACGCCTGGATACCATCGTCAAGCCGCCAGACTGCCGTGGCAGCCTCGTAGCCCGACAGTAGGTCTTCCATTGGTGCAAATGGCTCAACTTTGGGGAGCCCACTATTGGCTGATACCAATTCCTGTAAGTCACTAATTACCAGGTCTACACGTTTCATCAGAGCTTCCATAACAGGGAACTCGTCACGCTGTCTCAGTTGATCATAATCAAAACCTTCGGCCATAATTAGTGCAAACTATACAACAAGTTGAGAAAAAAGCAATCTGAAAATCCACAAATGCTTTATTGTCAAAAAGATGAAAACCCTCCCTATAAAGCCGCCCTGCAATCCATTAAAATTCCCCAAGCAACGCCACCAACTGCAACAGCACAAACATCAACGTCAACGTTCGTTAGTAATTATTTGGTTTCAAATAGCTCGGGAGGGAAGCCGTATGCGGTTGCTTGTTCGGCTAGCACCGATTGTACGCCAGTCACTTGATCGGGGGTGGCTGCTCCGGCGCCGTATCCTTCCAAAGGCTTGTATATTGTCATGCCGGGCGGTACGACTTTTTCTTGCTCATAGGCAGAAAGTAACTCTGGGTAGCCATCGGTCGGCAAGACTATAGTTGAACGCCGCCAACTGTTCGCAGCTTCACCGGGCACAACATGGGTCACACTAAACGGTGTCTCGATGACGCCTCCTGGCTGTTGCGGAGTCGGCTGGACATGGGGGAGGGAGTCGAGCACAGTGTCCCGATGAATAAGCATAAAACCGCCGGGATCATCGGGTGATTCTGGGGTGAGCGGAACCTGTAACAGGTGCATGCCTTCGCGTACTTCAACGGCACTGACGCCTGGCACTAGGTCCGCTTGGTGTGATAACGCCCAGTCAAGTGCTGCATTTGCGCTCGTTCGTAAATAGTCGCCGGCACGAACTAACTCCGGACTCACGGGTGCCCGTTGAAAGGTATTTGGTAGTGGTTCGTGTTCAAAATCTGACATGTTTGTTTTGGATTAGTACTAGCCAATAATAACATAAACGCTAGCATTTGTAAACGATATTGTAAGTCAGGCGGCTTCAGCAGCAGCCTAAAATGAACAAATAACAGAGGTCATAGTGTTGACAAACGTGAGAGATTAATGCATAATAACTCCTTATGTCAGTGGATCTCAATGAAATTCAGCGAAGAGCGCCAAGCTTTAATTTAACGGTGCCGTCCTATTTTGTGCCTGGCTCGATTGAGAGTCATGAATTTGAAGCCGGCATGTATGCGGCAATTGCTCAAAGTGAAGAGCCAGAGACTTTTGCCGAAACCGCCTATCTGTACGCTGGTCATTTTAACCTAGGCATACCGATTAATCAGCTCATATTTTCGCTTGATCAGCCAAAACGCAAAGAAGTTTTTCAAAATGCGAGCAATCTGGCTCTGTTGTCTGGCCCAATGAGCTGGATGTTTCCGAATGAACTACAAGAAGGTGCCCAAAAGGCATTTCAAGATCTGGGCAGCACCCTGCTGTGGTCATTTGCTGTCATTGCCGCTAATGGTGGCCAGGTGGGGCCGAGCAGTGTGCCACTTACGAGTGGTCGCGAAATTCCTGTCCGGGGCTTTACGCATGAGCAGGCTGTGCAAACGGCACAGGCCTTAACAGCCACTAGTTGGCTGATGCGAAATGTCGTGGCAAGTTATGACCGCTGGCCCGTGCAGCGCATGAATGAAACCGGCGCTTTTGGCATGTATCGCCTTGGGAAAGAAGGTGACGTGATTGCGACTGTCCGTCCGATGGCACAACCCGGCTATGATTCGGCGGTAGAGTACGGTTCAAGCAGCTATGGCTCCCAGGCAAGCATTGGCTTTAGCGTTGATCTTGAAGGGCCATACTCTATCTATAAACGCGAGCATCAAAACCCCTTTTGTATCCGTATAGATAACGAAGGTGATCAGCTGGCACTCGATGTCGGCTCAATTTTGGGTAAGCCTGGCACGCTTGGCAAAGATGTTGCCGATCTTATTACTATTGGTGATTACGCCCGGCTTCAATCTCGGTTTCCTGAGCGGCATAGTGAACTTTCAATGAACCATAGCAAACTGTACTTTGCGCAAGACATGGCTCAGCCTGAAACCTTTGCCCAAATGGTGGCACCGTTTGCCGCTCGATTGGAAAACAGATGGCAGGCTACTCGCGGGGAGCTGCCTGCGCGCCTGCTGCTGCAAGCGCAAACAGCTGACGCATAGCTTCAGCAACCTGTGGGCTCTCGATGATCATACCAATTGCTTCTTCGCCAAAAGATATGATGCTGGTTTTGTCGCCATAAGTGCTTAGCTCCACTTTGCTTGTGTAGTCTTGAGGTTTAATCGGCAAACGATCAATACGGAACTTCTTGTCTGATTCGGCATTCCATTGAGATGTGTCCGTACTAGAATTGAGCATATGCGTGGTGATGCCTTGCTTGGCACGGCGTTCCTTATAACGGATATAGAAATCTAAACTCATCAGATCTTGGTCGTGAGGTGAACGCACGACGTAGATATCTTTATTAGTGCGGAGGGTGTCGTTATAGATCTCTTTGATGCCTTCGACACCCTGGTAGAACTTAATGCCAGGCTGCTCCGAAAATGTATAGAAATAGTTGAGAAGTGTTGGCAGCGCCGCTTGCACGGTACGCTCTCGTTCCAGGGCTTGTTGACGGGATTTTCGTGCCAATTGTTCTAAAGCGACGGGATTTTCGGGGCGGTAGACTAACTTCTTTTTGATTTCTTGTTTGCGACCTAACCCAAGTTCTACGAGTTGATCGAGTACTGCGTAGGCGTTAGTTCGGGTAATACCAATAAGACTAGCCAGTTGGGGCGGGGTAACCGAGCCATGTTTAACCTGGGCAATGTAGGCCCTTGCCTGGGTTTCGTTTAGGCCAAGAGAGACGAGTGTTGCGACATCCATGGATACAGTAAAACAAAACAATCATATTTTGTCAATCAAAATCTGACAAAAATTATTTACACATAACTTCTTAGAAATAATGTGCAGTAAACAGCAAATTGACTAAAACGTGAGTATATTTCATAATGTGCAGCCACGTGCGGGATAACACTGTACATGAATAATTGAAAGGATCTTTGTGAGTAGAGAAAGAAGTACATTACGCAGAGTGACAGTACCTGCCATTGTTGCATTGGGTGCAGCTTTAAGCGGCTGTGGTCTGGATGGAGAGCGAGCTGAACAAACCTGGCGGCTTGAAGTACAATGCCCCACCGATACCGATGAGCTACAAGTTATTAATCTTGAAGCTAACGGGTCTCGCGGTGTGGATAGTATTGATTTTGCATGCGCCACTAGTGGCAGTTCTGATAGAGTAGCGCCTTTGTCAGTTGAGTTTACAGGAGCAATTGACGAAACGTTAAACGACCCCTACACACCCGAGGTAGCGAGGCACGTACTTGATCTATCGGTCTCGTTTCGGGAAGGTGGTTTGTTCGGAACAAATCCTGCCGTTAGCGAGATCTCCATCGGCGATGCGTTTGCGACAGTGCATGTAGTTGGAGCTCTTATTGCTGGATCAGACGTCATTCGAGGGGAGAGCTAAAACGATGCGACGCGTTTATTCAATGGAACCCCATGATGGATATTCCCTAGATGAAACACTTCGCCTAGAGTTGGCCCAGGCCAGGATTAACCATGCCATTCGATCAACACAAGTATTGACGCAGGATTTTCAGGCAGCGGTGCAAAAATGGCAACCACAAGTAGATCTGCAGTATGGTGTTATGCACAATGACAGCTTCCCATATGCATATACCAATGAGGCAAGAGCTTATTTAGTACGCGACCGCGCTGAAGAGCAGGCCAGGCTTGAGGAAGAGGCACGAGAAATCCCCATGGCCAGCAACTTGTATATAGGGGAGTGCTACAAGGTCCCCGTTAGCGACGCTCTAATTTCTGCAACTGGTGGTTCATTAGCACGCTATGCACTGGCACACGGGTTGGACGAAGATGCCAGCTCATTGCAGCACATTGTCGAGCTTGGCCATCGTAATCGCCCAGCAGACTATACCGACGTAGATTTGGAAAATGAAAGTCTTAATCTGATTGGTGTAGCTGTGGTTGTAGATAAAGATCAAACCTTCCCGCGCCCGGAATGGGCGCATGTTGTCGTCCCTGAGCTGCCCGATGTGCAGCGATTTTCTCGATTTTGCATGCGTGAACTAGATTTTGGCCAAAACTCGGAAGAGTTTTTTGATCGTCAAGCCGATCTGTTCGCCGGCTCGCGTCTTGTTGTGGGAACAGGTTTTAAAGAGATTTACGAGTAGATCTTGCTATGAGAGTTACATCATTTGAAAACACAGCCGTTGCAGTGACAGTTATGCGACATAACGAAGCATTTGGTGCGGATCCGACTGAACTTGAGGACGGCAACATGATTCCACGTTTGTGTGCGGCTGTTGGCGCCGGAGTCTGCGCCAGAGCTTGTCAGCTGGAAGGTAATGAACGGGCTGAAGTTGGCAAGGCTTGCGCTGAAAACAACATAGCTGCAGCGCTTGAGTCTTTTGGTGTGCAGCCTGAACAGTTTGTATTAGCTGGCGCAACAAAAGATATTGTTCGATTCGGCGACAGTCTTTCAATAAAGGAGGTAAAGCAATCATCTGAAGGCTATAGCCAGGTACCTGATACCAATGCTTTCTTTTTCAGACCGGGTATTGATACTTTGCCGAATGGTAATTTTATCGAAGCGACCGGTATGCGCATGGCCGACTGTGGTGCCGTAAACTATCAGCTTACTGACCATGATGGTAATCAGGTTGTTGGCATGGCGCATTTCTCACGAACGAATATGCGCGGACCAAGCAAATTTGAGCACACATTTCACGATGAACAAGCTAGTTGGTCGGACACAGTTATCGGGTCAGCCCTCGAGCATTATCAGGCTGATCCCAGCAGCGTATCGATTTACGTGAGCGCAGCGGTAGAAGGCAAGGACTTCATCCATCATTACGATAACGTCGAGACAATGGAGGAGCATTATCCTGGCTGGAATGAACTTGGTTTTATGCATCCTCTTGGCGATCAGACAGAAGATTTTGACTGTTTGATTGATTACCGGGAAATGATAGGCTGGCAGCTCGAGGGTTCTGCCCATAGGTTTGGCTTCACGCTTCATGACTCGCAGCTTGAGTCGGCGATCAATACAGGTGATTTGTTGCTAGGGCATGCTTCACACCATGCCGCGACACACGATGAAATTGCTCACGGCAGAGACTTGTATATGGTTAAGGGAACGTCGCCCATCGATTACTACCAGCTAGCACTTGAGACTGCAGTTGCAAATGAGATAGTACGCATGCCGCTTGAAGCGGGCATGCCACAACTTGATCAAGATCCGTTTGTTGCACTCTATCAGCTGCGAATGGGTCACGCGCCACCCCCGCGACAACTCTGGGATACGCCAGATATCCGTGAAGCTGCCGAGGCCGAGGGGTTTCACCCGATGACCTATTGGCTCATGGACAGCGAGGTGCCCTCGGCTTCTGAAATGTACTCCCTATACGCTCAATGGCTGGAAGGGGTTAATCAGGCACAACAGAGAGACGGGGACAGTAGCATTAACGAGCAAGCATAACAAGCTCGCTACCGTTTGTAGAAATCTAGCTCTTGAAGGGCATCGGCTTCGTGCAAATGTCGTAAAAAATCGCCACACTTACTGGGTAATCATGATGACTTCGCAAAGCTTACGGCTGAAAACTACCTTGAGACATGTATGAATAATTTATAACATTAGCGCAATAAATCAAGTAAATGAGTCAGCTGGTATAGTGGAAGGGAAATGATTTCGTTTCCAATTAAACGTTTGTATGTAAGTGAGTTGATTTCACAAAGTGTGGCAATCTATCCACTTTACGCCATTATGTTTGGCGAACGCAGCGGGCTGACTCTAAGCCAGGTGGGTCTTATTTTGGGCTTGTTCTCGATTACTACTATAGTTGCTGAGGTGCCAACCGGTGCAATTGCCGACCGCTTTTCTCGGAAGTGGTCGCTCATACTCTCAAAGCTTATGCTAGCGGCTGCGATGGTAGTATGGCTTTTCTGGCCTGGTATGACAGGGTATTGCATCGGTATAGTGTTGATGGGCTTTGAAGAAGCGCTGTATAGCGGGGCGATGCAATCCTATCTGTATGAGCAGCTTGCTGATCGCAACAAAGAGTTTGCACACATAAATGCTCGGTTGTGGGCGATGATGATGGCTGGCTGGACGGTTGGTGCCGCGCTGGCTGCCCTGGTCGGGCCAAATTACAGACTCCTCCTCATCCTGAGCGTCATATCGCCATTAATCGGTGCTGCTATCACTGCCAGTCTGCCAAGTGATCGATTGGACATTGCTGCTCGCCATGCAGAAACTGGTGGGTCACTGCTTGCAAATACCAAAGCCGCAGCGCACTACATTTTTAGTGCACGCACTGTGCTCTATGCCGTGCTGTCGATCGTATCGCTCAAATTATTGGTAGACGTACTTATTGAGTACATACCTCTGTACTACAAAGGTTCAGGGGTGAGTACTGAAACTATTCCACTGCTGTTCTTTGTCGGCAACGCTATCACAATCGGTCTATTCTGGTTTAGCCGTCAACTGTCTGCATTGGTTCGCAGACGGGAGCTGGCCATTGGAACAATCTTGGTAATCTTACTACTAATTACCAGTCAGTTGGGCATGTGGGCCAGTATATTGGGCATGTTTTGGTACGTACGCGTGGTGCGCATGCTATTTGTTACGCAAGAGGGAGAGATCCAGCATTTGCTGATTGACCGTCATCGCGCCACCGTTACCTCAATATACTCGATGATTACCAGGCTTTTAATGGCCTTGTCATTGGTAATCATCGGGCGATTCGCTGTAGGCAGTAAAGGTGTTGTTGGCCCGATTCTAGTCTTTGTACCGCTTGTTTATCTCTGTTATGCGTTACTATACCGACAAAATCGTAACCACGTGCCAAGGTCGGGTATCGAGGCCTTGCCGCACGTGCACCCCACAGCCTAAAAAAGTTCTGGCAATTATATAAAAAAGTTGTATAATAATACTTTATTTTTATGGGATCAAAGCATGCTATTTCCTAATGACGATATTCTTGGCCTCGAACATGTTTATTTACGAACACGGCAAACTTCCTTCAGTCGCGATTTGTTAGATAGTGGCGCCGCCGCCGCGATAGTTGCTTGCAATATGGAAGTCGGAGATGTGCGGTTATACCTAGATCCTTTGGGGCCCAATAGACTCTACGTACCGGCAATGAGCACGACTATGGTAGCAGCTGATGAAGGTCCGGACTCTGAAGCACAAATGCTGTCTCTGGCGTGCATCACTTACGTTCATCCGGAGCGTCCGTGCAGGGTAGATAACCTATACTATGTAGGTGCCCTCGATCAGGGTGGTGATTTCCTGGTATTTGATGCTGTCAGTGAAGGTCCCGCTGCTTTGGTTTGGGAGGCGGCAGCCGGACTCATGCAGGACCGAGAAGTATTACCTCACTTAAGCGACGATCTGCTGAAGATCGATCCTATCGCACCAATTCAATAATCAAGTTTATGGCTATGGCTCAACCATCTTATGACGTGCAAGTAGCAACACTGCTGGACATGCAGCACTATATCTCCGGCGAGTTGTTTGAAACCAGAGCATCTGTCGAGGTTGTCGCTGCTGCCGCTACGCATGGTCCATGGTGGCGGCGTAGGGATTTGGGGCCAGTATTTGTCGACCGTGACTATGTGCCCGAGATCGTTCCAGCCGATGTCTTTCCAAAGCTCAGGCTAGTAGGTATTGAATTCGACAGCTCAGGCAGAAGAGTCGAGCAATCTTTCTGGAATATCGGTCCAATATTTGAAGGTGAGGCAGTCGCCATAGCCCCTGGCGTGCCGCAACGTGCCGCCGACATTGTGTATGATGCTGCCGTTTATCTGCAATCGCAACAACTGGCCGGAGTTTTGCCAGATCTCAGCCCAGACCTGACATATATTCGCCGCACACCGCTGCTAAATACCGATGTTGGCTTATAATACAAAATTGACAAAAGCATAAGCTCATCGTTATATCGAGATTTTGTAAAGGAAGTTCAACCGTAATCCCTAACAGCGTATAATAGTCATAGATGGCAGATAAAAAACGTTTGGTGGTGATTGACGGTAAAAGTGTCTTTTACCGCGGCTACTACGCCATGCCCAATCTTTCGACCAACGATGGTACGCCAACTGGCGGCGTCTATGGCTTTGCCGTCATGGCGTTGGAAGTCATTAAACGGCTAAAGCCGGATTATGTCTGTGTGGCCTGGGACAAGCCCAAAACCAACATTCGACGCCGACTCAAACTCTATCCAGATTACAAAGCTGGCCGCAAAGCCGCACCACCAGATTTTTATGCACAGATTCCCATGCTTCACGAACTCTTGGATGCTTTTGGTTGGCCGCTGTACGAATTGGATGATTACGAGGCCGACGACATAATGGGTTGTTTGGCAGTGCAGGCAAAAGCACAAGGACTCGAGACCTTACTGGTTACATCTGACATGGACATGCTGCAACTGGTGAACGGCGACGTGCATGTCTACGCACTCAAAACTGGGCTTTCTAATATTGAACTGTATAACCCCAAATCGTTTGAGGCTAAATATGGTATTGGTGTAGAGCAATTTTTGGATTTAAAGGCCTTAAAGGGCGATAGCTCGGACAACATTCCAGGAGTGCCAGGCATTGGCGAAAAGGGTGCGATTGAGTTACTCAAAGCTTATAAGACGCTCGATAACATTTATGACAACTTGGCGCTCATTAAGGATTCTTTGCGCAAAAAGTTAGAAGCTGGCAAAGAGCTAGCTTATTTGAGTAAAGAATTAGCCGACATTTGGACAGACGCCCCGCTCAAACTTGACCTGAAGGCAACTGATTTAGCCAATTGCCAACCAGAACAGGTGCTGGCAGTGCTGAACAAGCTTGAATTTAAAAGCCTGGCTAGGCAATTGCCAGAAGTAATGAAGGTCGACCCGTCGGTCGTGCCCGCCAGTTTGCCTACTGCAGCTAAAGAGCTGCCGGTTGGCAAGGTAACGGTTGTCACAAAAGATACGGATCTAACCTCAGTCATAATGGGGGAAGGCAAAGAAGTCGTGCTGCACACCCGCGCCGGTGGCAAGCATGGCCGTAACCCACATCTCATTATTATCAGCCCCTCCGAAGATCATACCTATGTGCTTGATATGACCAAGCTAAAGGTCGACCAGGTTGTCGAGCTGTTGGCTGGTGTGAAATCGCTGGTTGGCTATGACCTCAAATCGTCACTCAAAGTGCTCATAGAGCTGGGCGCTGCCTTACCACCGGTGGCGCACGACGTGCAAATTGGTGCGTTTTTGGTCAATTCACTGCGCCGAGATTTGTCTTTGAGTGAGCTGGCCAGCAGCGATCTTGGTTACGGCGGCTCACTGTTTGAAGATTTGGACGACGATGAACTCATAAGTAGAGCAGGTGAAATCACTGCTGTCTTGCGTGGCCTAGCCAACCTGCAGGGTGAACAAATGAGTGAGCTTACCGGGCTTATTAAGGTGGCGGAAGATATAGAGTGGCCGGTGATTCCGGTGCTAGCTCGTATGGAACATCAAGGCATTTATTTGGATACTGAGTACTTGAGCGGGATGGCCGAGCGGGTAGCCGACAAAATTTCCGATCTCGAGCAAGAAATTTACGGGCATGCCGACCAAGAGTTCAATATTAGTTCACCGGCTCAGCTGGCGGACATCTTATTTGTAAAGTTGAATTTGCCGCATGACGGCGTTAAAAAGGGCAAAACCGGCTATTCAACCGCCGCCGCCGAGCTCGACAAGCTGCGCGGCCTACATCCAATTATTGACCTTATAACGAGCTACCGCGAAGTGACCAAACTCAAGAATACTTATATTGATCCGCTGCCCAAGATGGTTGATGAAGCATCGCGACTGCACACCACTTACGCTATGACGGTGGCGCAGACTGGGCGCTTAAGTTCTAATGATCCAAATCTGCAGAACATACCGGTCCGCACTGAACTTGGCCGCGAAATCCGCACGGCGTTTGTAGCTGCCCCAGAACATACCCTGGTCAGTGCTGACTACAGCCAGTTCGAGCTGCGTTTAGCCGCCTATTTATGCGGTGACGAAGAATTAATGGATCAGTTCAACCGCGACATCGATGTGCACTTGGCCACTGCCGCGCAGGTCTATGACCGCTCACCCGAAGACGTCACCAAAAATATGCGCCGCGATGCCAAGGCGGTGAACTTTGGGATTATGTATGGCCAGGGCCCGCACGGGTTGGTGCAGACCACTGGTATGACGTACGAAGCTGCCAAGCAATTTATTGCCAAATACTTTGAAATTCGGCCCAAATTAAAGGCCTACATTGATTCAGTCAAAGACATGGCCAAAAACAAGGGTTATGTGGAGACCATGTACGGCCGCCGCCGCCCAACGCCCGATGTGCATTCCTCGAACTTTATTGTGCGTGAAGCAGCATACCGTGCTGCGGTGAATATGCCGTTCCAAGGTTCGGCTGCTGACATTATGAAACTGGGAATGATTGCCGTGCAAAAACGACTCGATGAAGAATTTGACGGGGAAGACCCGCCCCAGATTTTGCTACAAATCCACGACAGTTTAATTGTGGAATGCATCGCCTCACAGGCCGAAAAAGTAGCCAAACTCATCAAAGAAACCATGGAAAACGTCGTCAGTCTCCCTATCAAACTAACCGTCGACACCTCCACCGGCGAAAACTGGGGCAAACTTTAGACTGTCCTCTGGGCTAACGCTACCTTACGAGATAATGTTTTACGTCTGTTAATTGGTAGGTAACTAATCTAGTTGGCCAGAATAAACAGGACTACAAAAGTCCTCACCTAATACACCGATCATGCTTGCATGATCGGTGAAGTAATAGTCACGTTCGTCTATTCGCATCGCATAACTTTGGGGGTCACTTTGGTCTTCAGGAGTTTTGACAACGGTGACCCAAGCGCTGCACGACCCGTTGCCCAAAGCAACATGAACAGAATCACCGCCGCTTCTCAAAAGAACATCGCCATTTGAATTCGGAACCATTTCGAACCCGTCTTGAACGGTGTTGTCGATAATTTCTTGTCTCGCCCGATCGCCGGCTTCATCTAAAGCGTGATCAAGACGCACCCCACCTGCAATTAAGCCTAAAACCACGACCGCTATCGCTGAAGGAATCCAGCCTTCATACTTTCCCTGATCCCTTTGAGTTTCAGCCAAACGTTGTTCTCCCATAATGAGCACTCCTTTGAAAAGCAACTGTAATACAGAATATAATGCTGGTCAAAAGGTTATTATCACAACTTTAGGGGTGCTACACTTTAGATCATGATCAAGGCCATAATCTTTGACTGCTACGGCGTGTTGGTGGGGACGGGGTTTTGGAATATTTATAACCGTGCGGGTGGTGATGCCGACAAAGACAAGGTGTTTATTAATGATTGGCTGCATCGTAACAGCCTGGGCGAAGTTACTGGCGAAGAATTAACTGAGGCCATGGCCAAAGAGCTTGGTATAACTGTGGCTGAGTGGCGGCGGTACATTGAAGAAGACGAAGTGCCATCACCCCAGTTACTGGATTTAATTCGGACGCGGTTGCTGGGAAAGTATAAACTGGCGGTCATTAGCAATGCCGGCCGCGGCGCGCTTGATAGGAAGTTATCAAAAGAGCAACAAGCTTTGTTTGACGCAGTGATTGTGTCGGCCGAAGTTGGGTTAGTCAAACCTGACCCAGCAATCTTTGCCTACGCCTGCGAAAAGCTGGGTGTTGACCCCAAACAAACAGTGTTTATTGATGACCACGAGGAGTACCTGGCTGGTGCTCAAAGTCTTGGCATCAAAACCATTCTGTATAAAAATTTTGAAGATTGTCATAACCAGCTAGTACAATTGTTGGCTAAGGAGAGCTAAACAATGCCGCTAGAGAGTGCAAAACCTTTCGGAATGCTGTCAATGCTTGTTACGGTGGCAGTTGTGATCGGGATGCTGGCGATATGGCCACACGAAAAAGGTAAATCAATCAGTCGACACTCTGCCGCAGGCAGGGTGCCATACTTGTTGATGGCTCTGGTTCAAACTTTCGCATATCCGGCCTATCTATGGTTTGCCTTTCAGTGGTTTGTCCCAACGTTTGACATAAACCCACTGTATCTAGTCCTGACTGTTCTTTCGGCAATAGGTTTGCTTGTCGCAGCGTGGGTTCCAGATGTGCCAGGGATCAGGCGCAGAATTCACGAAGTCTGTGCATATGGCGCTGCAGGACTATATATTCCTGCCACACTCATACTGGTACTGACACCAACTATTGTGCCGATGGCACGGGTTTTTGGAGCGTTGACTGCTGCCTACATGATTATAAATGTTTATGCTGGACTCAAAATCCCTAAAGCGCATGAGTACCACTTGCCATTGCAATCAATTTATATTGTGAGTTATTTTGCTGTCATTTTGCTCGCCACCTATGTAAGGTAATTTTATAGAGGAGGCCCGATGGATATACCGAACATTCGTTTAAGTGACGGCAACACAATCCCACAGATAGGACTGGGTTTATGGAAAAACCGATTGCCAAGCCATGTAACTCGAGCGGTAGAAGCTGCGCTCAAAGAGGGGTATCGGCATTTTGATAGTGCGCAGATTTATGGCAATGAGCGATTCTTAGGGAGTGCCCTGCAGAAATTCGGTGTCAAGCGCGAGGAGTTGTACATAACGACTAAACTATGGAATGGCAACCAGTGGCCCGAAGATGCCCTTGATAGCTTTGACAAATCATTAGAACACCTCAAAACGGAATACATTGACTTATTCCTTGTGCATTTTCCCGTTACCGAAACGCGGGCGATGGCTTGGCGGTCAATGGAAAAAATCCATGAATCTGGCCGAGCGAAATCAATCGGTGTCAGTAACTACACGATTCGCCATTTGGAAGAGTTATTAGCCAACTGTCGCGTAAAGCCGGTGATCAATCAAGTTGAGCTGCACGTCTATTTGCAGCAACCCGAGCTCGTAGCGTTCTGCAAAAAGCATGACATTGTGGTCGAGGCTTACTCACCGCTGGCACATGCGCACGGCATGGACAATGAAGTACTTCAGGCGATTGCTGACAAGCATGGTAAATCTACGGCGCAAGTGATGATCCGCTGGTGCATCGAAAAGGGGTTGGTGCCATTGCCCAAATCAACTCACGCCGATCGTATTAAGGCCAATATTGAGGTGTTCGACTTTGCACTTGATGCCGATGACATGGCCAAAATTGAGAAGCTAGAAGCTAATTTGCGGACTTGCTGGGATCCGACAAACGTCGCCTAATGGGGAATAGAGTTACCTACAAGTACGGTGAGGACGGAAAGCTCGTGCGGAGTGGCAAGTTTGAGAGAATGCTTGCCGATGGTCAAGAGCCTGATTATGAGGTTGTGGCTGGCGACATGCTCATTGAGCGCACAATGCGAAAATTGCCTGAAGAACGCGATGAGTTTGGAGGAGGGGATAGAGCCCATAAAGTTGAAGAACTGGGTGATATGTTAGAGCTAGTTGAGTTTTTGGCATATCTGAGTGGCATCCCTATGTTTGAGGTTGCTCAAGCTCAAGAAGCAAAACGGCGGGTTGCAGGTGACTTTTTAGATGGCATTGTCGTACGGGCGGTTACCGTCAATGAAGGCGATGAATGGGATAGATACTACGGTGAGCGCCCGGGTGTTTTTATACGACTGGAGCCTTCCCATGAGCCGTAAACCAAACATAGTGCAGCGTATTTCAATGAAAGCCGTGTTAGCCCACAAAGGCAAAGTGCTGATTCTCCGCAAGGCTAAGTATGATGGCAATGGCGGACGGGAAGGCAAGTGGAATCTGCCGGGAGGCCGAATTGAAGTCGGTGAGCACTGGCAAGAAGCCTTAAAGCGAGAAGTGTTAGAAGAAACAGGCATCGCCGAAATTAACATCGAATACCCAATATATATTGGCGAGTGGCATCCGGTTATAAGCGGTGTCGAGAATCAGATTATTTGTACTTTTGTGGTGTGCTCTACTAGACAGACAGACGTTACTTTGAATCACGAGCACGATAAATTCGCGTGGATCAAACCTGATAAGCGCCAAGACTATGAACTGCTCGATCCGGAATGGGACGTCATTGATCGCTTCGCATCCTGGTCAACAAAGTTGAATATATCTTAATTTTATGTTATGATTTATGAGGTAGAATAAAAGTATGAACAACGCATCTCGCTATATTGTCGGATTTTTACTCGTCGCTATTTTTGTTTTCTTTGGTGTTGCGATTTTTCGAAGTGCCACGAATAACGACGATAAAAAGCCTGAAACAGTTGCTACTGTCGTGCAGGCCAAAACCCTGCCAGAGTATGCAGGTACCGATGCCGAAGTTAGCGTGAACGTTGTCGGTCCTATTATTGGCGAGGCAGAACACCGACAGATTCGCATTACCGTCAGCCGCGATCGCCGGACGCTTGACGTGCTTCAAGGATATCAAGGCCGTGTGATTAAAACTAAGAGTTACTTTAATGATCAGTCCGCTTACGATGTCTTTTTACGCGCATTGCAAGGACTTAACTTTACTGCTAGCAAAACACCTAAGATTGAGGATGAGTTTAAAGCCTGCCCGCTTGGTGTGCATTATGAATACGCTCTTGATAAAACTGGTTCAGACGACGAAGATTTTAAACTGTGGTCAGTATCATGTGGGGTAGATATCGGAACGTTTGCCGGTGGCCCTGGCCCAACAATTCGGACGCTTTTCCAAAAACAAATTCCTGATTACGATGCCTTGGTAGAAGGCGTCAACGTCCAGCCCCTGCAATAGTATAAGCAGGCTATCTGCAGGCCCGGTAAATTGGTAAAATAAACAGGATGATTAAAGCCATTATTTTTGACTGTTTTGGGGTGCTTGCCCAAGATGGCTGGTTGCACTATTCAGAAACTAGGTTCAAAACACCCGTGGAGCGGCTGGCTGCCTCCGATTTACTCAAGCAACATGACGCTGGCTTTTTGACTGCCGAAGAGTTTGCGACTCAAGCTGCCGAGATGTCTGGTCTGCCCAAAGAAGAGTTGCAAAAAATAATCACTACGCACCAAAGCAAAAATGATAAGCTGCTGGGCCATATCGCTTCTCTTAAAAAAGCCGGTTACAAACTCAGCATTGTATCTAATGTGGGTGAAGATTGGTTGGATAATTTCTTGACCAAAGAAGAGCGTGGGCTGTTCGATGACATCTTGCTGTCATACAAAGTTAAGCTGCTCAAACCCGACCCGCTAATTTATATGATGGCGGCAGACCGGCTTGGCATATTAACCCGCGAGTGTGTTTTTATTGATGACCGGCAAGTCTGTGTAGATGGCGCTAAGGCAGTTGATATGCAGGCCATCCGCTACCAAAGCTTCGATCAGTTTATTGCCGACTTGTCGACCATCTTAACCAATACGGATTACTAGCCGTTTATCGGTTTGGCACATTTCTTTAATGGTGTAGAGATGCGGCCGCAGTGCCCCAGCCATGGCCGCGCTTGGTGCATGAATCGTAATAATTTTTTCATTCATACTGACCGCCACCAGCGCATCAAACATTTCCTTCACAAATTCCTTAATAATCACCATCTCAGGCGGTTCGGCAAATCTTTTTTGAGAAATAATATCGGCAATTGAACTCATTGTATCCCTAGTATAATAATGGAATGCCGGAGTTACCAGAAGTCGAGACGGTTCGTCGGGGTTTAAGTGAGCTTTTGCCGGGTAAGCAAGTTGCTCGCGTTGATTTTGATTGGCCAAAGGGTTTCCCTAATGCCCCAGGAGACGTAGCCCAATTCCTGATCGGTGCCAAGGTGACGAGCGTAAAGCGTCGTGCCAAAGTGCTGCTCATTGAGCTTGATTCTGACTACACCTTGGTGATACATCTAAAAATGACCGGTCAACTGGTATTTGTGGGCGAACAGCGTTTTGGAGCTGGACACCCAAATGACTCGCTAATCGGCGACTTGCCGGATACATCAACCAGAGTAACGTTTGCATTCAAAGATGGCTCGCAGCTGTATTTTAATGATCAACGAAAGTTTGGTTGGGTACGACTTTTGCCAACTGTCGAGGTTCCGAATATTGATTTTATGAAAAAAGTGGGGCCTGAACCGCTCGATGATAGCTTTATGGCCAAGCAGTTCGAGGAGCGTCTGCGGCGTCGTAATAATTCAAACATTAAAGCAGTCTTGCTCGATCAAACAGTGGTTGCCGGGATTGGCAATATCTATGCCGACGAGAGCCTATGGGGTGCAAAGATTCATCCAACAACGCTCGTGAAGGACTTGAGGACCAAGCAAATCGAAACGCTTTTTACCGAGCTGCAGTTTGTGCTTAATCTGGCGATTGAGAAAGGCGGCTCGTCTGATAAGAACTATGTGAATGCCGAAGGCAAACGCGGCAGTTATTTGCAATTTGCCCGTGTCTTTCGCCGAGAAGGTCAGGCTTGTCCGCGCTGCAACTCAGTTATTGAGAAATCGCGGGTTGCCGGCAGAGGTACACATATCTGCCCAAAATGCCAGAGACTATCCTGAAACTACTCTCATATCGTCTGCGGGGGGCCCATCAAAGGGGTTGAAACCAACAAGATATTGCCATTCATCCGGTCCAATAACTAGATCTTGGCAAATACCATCGACTAACTCAGTATCGGTAGAACCCATGATGACGGTTCCAAACGTTTCCGGCAGTGGGCCGGAAAGAATACTCAAGCCTCCACCAACTTGACAGGTTATTCTACCTATCATATTTGGCTCGTCTGTGGTCTCGGCAACTAGCTTAATGGCTCCATCTTCGGTGCGTGCCAGAAGTAAAGAATTCTGAGCCAGGCCGGGGAATTGTGCCACAAAGTCCTCGCCAGCTTCTAGTTGGTATTCAATTTTTTCTTTTGACTGTGGGTCGCTCTCCCCAAGTGATTGTTGCATTCTTGAAAGGCCATATCCTGCTACCAGGCATACTGCCCCCACACCACCAATAGTTGCAACTGCTCTACTTTTACGCATAACTGCTCCCTAAAACAATAGTTCATTCTATCACACATTTTCTAACTATGCGCAAAATATTAATCTGAAAGTGTGTCTTTACAGACGTATCTTTAAGTACCGCTATGGGCGAGTCGTTCAAGTAATGCGATGGCTTTTTCTTGGGAGGACAGGCGCCATTTGGCAGCAGTAACACCACGGCCGACCCGGATGCTGTAGCCTCGCCTAGGCAAAGCTTTGTACATTGACTCGTCGGTGTAATCGTCACCAATGGCCAGTACAAAATCGTACGTTTCAATCATAAAGAATTTAGTGGCTACACTCTTGTTCACTTGGCTGGATTTAATTTCCAGAATTTTATGGCCATTGTTCAATTGAAGCCCCATCTTTTTGACAATAGGCCCCAGGTTGCGCCGAATAATCGCATTATATTTTTGCGCCATGTAGGGTGTTGATTTGCGGTAGTGCCACACCAGGGCGTGCTGTTTTTCTTCAACGAATGAGCCCGGGGCTTCTTTGGCGTATTTTTCGAGCGTTGGCTTTAGTGCCGCTTTCCACGTATTGTTTTCCTGGACGAGATGCTGCCACTTTTGGCCTGGAGCTGATTTGATGGCTGCTCCATGTTCGGCTGCGAGGGCAACTGGCGCATTACCAAGCCAGGCCTCGAGGTTCTCTTGGCTTCGTCCGCTAATGACTGCCACATCAGTATGTTTCTGCTTACTGAGTTTTTCGAGTAATTGCAGTAATGAAGACGAGGGAGCGGCTTTGGACGGGACGGAGCGGATTGGCGCTAAGACACCATCGTAATCAAGCAATAATAGCCGACGTTTTGCTGCCGTATAGTCAGATAATAATTTCTGTATACGGGCGCCATATAGCGGCAAGGTAATGCTGACCGTATGGGTGCTTGAACGTGACAAACTATGCATAAAATCCTTCGTCCACGTTTGAACGGTATGAGCCGACAGGTGTTTTTGCATGCGTTTTAAGCGGAGTTGTAACTCTGGAGCCGGCATCATCAGGGCTTGTGCCAACGCGTTGCTCAGTTCCAGGGTTCTGTCAGGATTGACCAATAGTGCTTCTTTGAGCTCAGTCGCCGCTCCAGCTGTTCGGCTCAATATTAAGACGCCGCTTTTGCCGGACTTGCTGGCAATATACTCTTTGGCAACGAGGTTCATACCATCTTTAATGGGCGAAACAAAGGCCACATGTGCCACCTGGTACAAGGCGCTCAATTTTTCAAAGGACACGCTGCGGTAATGGTAATCAATTGGCTTCCAGCCTCCCTTGCCAAAACGGTTATTGATTGTATCCACCATGGATTCCACCTGATCACGCAGTTGCTGATACACCGGGATGTCGGTTCTGGACGGCACGGCCAACATAGACATGACAACTTTGCCGCGCCACTTAGGGTAGCGCTCCAAAAAGTCACGGTAGGCATTGAGCCGCTCCACAAACCCCTTAGTTGGGTCCAGCCGATCAACTGTCAGAATGACCTTTTTGCGGCCATATCGCTTGTGCAGCTTGGCGAGCTCGTGCTTGACCTTGGTGGACGAGCCAGCGCGGGCATATTTTAGATAATCGATACCTAACGGAAATGCAGTAACTTCTGTTTCGAGGGTGGAGGTAATGACGCGATCGGCGATAACTGCTCCAAGGCCGGCAATTTGACACGACTCCAAGAAATGCTGGGCATAGCCGTGGGTATGAAAACCAACCAGATTGCTGCCAAGCAACCCTTTTATTAGCGACCGATGGGTCGATAATTGGACCGCTTTGTCGGCCATGGGAAAAGGGATATGCATAAAAAAACCGATGTCGGCATCTGGCCGTTGTTTGCGCAGCATGCGTGGCACTAACATTAGCTGGTAATCATGCACCCAGATTCGGCAACGATCATGGGCAAGCATAACAGTAACATCAGCGAACAGCTGATTCACTTCTCGATAAGCTCGCCAGGTCTTATCTTTGACATCCCGGTAATACTCCAGGTCATGCAAATATGGCCAGAGCACGGAATTGCTGTAGCCATTGTAATAATCTTCAATCTGGCGCCGAGTTAAGAACACGGGGTAGCAATTTTGGGTTGCTAGTCGCTCAGTCACATCCTGTTTCTCATCTTCTGATAAATCTTCTGCGGCAATCCCTGGCCAGCCAATCCAAACATTGGACTTTTCTTTGGTAAATGAAGACAAACCAGTAGCTAGCCCGCCGGAGCTTGGGTAGTACTCCAGCTTGCCTTTATTTCTCCTTACACTCACTGGTAGTCGGTTCGAGACAATGATGGTTTGCGGCATGCGCATACATATTATACGCTAAATGGGCACTACAAACGGTAGAGAGGGGTAAACCACGTGGGAGTAACGGTTCTGTGTGGGCCAAACGATTATGCGCGAAGCCGTGAGCTTTCCAAGCTTACCTCGGCTTTTATTGAGGCGTATGGCGACATCGGCCTGGAACCAATAGACGGTGAATCGGTCACGCCAACGCGGCTACAGGAGGCGATAACCAGCTTGCCGTTCTTGGCTGCTAAAAAAATGGTGGTTGTCAAAAACCTGAGCGGCAACAAAGCGGCAGTCGAGAAAATCGATGAGCTATTGAGTGCTATTTCAGATACCACCGACTTCGTGCTCGTTGAGTCTAAGGTTGATAAGCGGAGCGTGTATTATAAATTGCTTAAGAAACAGCCCACCTTTATCGCCTGTGAACCGTTAGATCAGCCGGCGCTTGCCAAGTGGGCGACCCAGTATGCCAAAGAAAAATCCGGCACTCTGGCCACAAACGATGCTAACTATCTGATTGGGCGCCTGGGTGATTCTCAGCAGCTGCTGGCCAGCGAGATTGACAAGCTACTACTCTATAACAAAGCTATTACCCGCCAATCAATCGATTTATTGACCGAGCCTACCCCCAGCAGTACAGTGTTTGAGCTGCTCGGAGCCGCCTTTGAAGGACGGACCAAGGCTGCGATAGGGATTTATGAAGAACAGCGTCGATTACGGGTTGAGCCCCAAGCCATTTTGGCGTTGATTGCTTGGCAACTCCATCTACTATCGCTTATCAAAACGGCCAAAGATCGCTCCTCGGCTGATATTGCTCGGGCGGCTGGAGTCAGTCCCTTTGCCGTAGGGAGGAGCATGACCATCGCCCGCCAGATAAGTGCTGCTGACTTAAAACACTTGGTCCACGAAACTCTGATTCTCGACACCCGACTCAAATCTGAAAGCATCGACACAGACGGAGCCATGAAAAACCTCCTTCTCAAAATCGCCAACATACAATAAACGTAAGCTTGACCAAAAAGCAAAAGCATGATATATTGATATGCAAACCCAAAAACATACATATGCCAGAAAACAGATTCGTACCACCAGTCGAACATTTCCAAAATCAAAATGGTAGTTTGTTCAGTCGTGACCCGTACTACGATCCGAGCGTAAGTGACTTACTAACTGTACGTCATACATTTCGCGAAATCGGTAATCATCAGGCGATGAATGACATCTCGCGCAGTGTAGTTCAAGCGTATTTAGGCAATAGAGGATTTGACGATTCTATTTTGAGTGAAATAGTGCAGGTAATACGCGATGATGATCTAGGTGAGATGGTCACAAAAATTGAAGGTGAACAGGCCACGGGAAACCAGGCGGCTAAGGAACATCAGCAAAGATTTGAAAGCTACCGAGATAGGTATCTTGGCACCATTCGGGAGGCGGCAACTAAAGGCTTGCCCGTGAACGCAGACCTAGCGTTTAGTGCCTTGGCCGCTACGCATATAAGTATCATAAGCAAAGAGACGGCACTGCTAAACGGCTATGATGCCGCATTCCAGCCCAAGAACGGCAGAATCCAGTTTCAGCCATCTTACGGGGCCGCAGAAATTGATCAGTATGTCAGCTTCCACGAATTCACCCATGCAGTAACGGGCTTTCACGTGAGAAAAATCGACGAAGACAGAATAATGGACGATTTACAGCATCAGGGAGTTCGACACCGTCAATATTCGAGAACCGAACCTGGAGAAGCTGGGTCGCAACCAGAGAAAGAACAAGACAAACGCGATCTATTTGACGAAATATTCACTGATCAAATTGCTAGAATCTTGTTTCGGGCATACCAGACTGGCGATATGCCTGATTTCCGAACCATGACGGTAGCGCAATTTTTTGAACGAGAAAACCAACCTGATGATGGTGCAGCACGAAAGGTAGGATGGGAAGTGGTGAAAAATGTTTTTGAGCGGATTCCTGAATCAGAAAAACCGATACAGAAACTTCTGGCGCTGCAATTTGAGTACTATGACCCTTCTCGGCCGGCCGGTCAGCGCGCTCCAGCTCATCGTGAGTTTTGGCAGATGGCCGACAAGTTCACCAACATCAATAAGGTTGATCAAATTGCTAGTGCAAAAGGTCATGCGGCGGCAAAAGAGTATGTACTTTCTGCTCAGTATGATGAAGACTTACGCGCAAAACAGCGTCGGAATCCAAATTACTCGTCAAACGAAGGGGTTAATTCTGGGCCGAGCCTTGCTGACATCCTGACCACACTTAATAAAGCCGAGCGCAGATCAAAGACACAGGCCAGGCACGGCTATCAACGGCGCGAATCAAGTAATCGTTTCCGGCAGTCAGTTGGTGCTATGCGGGCACAGCATACTGATGAATATGTTACGAGTACACTTGCTGCGATGGAAGCACGCGGCATGACACCGGCGCAGATCAAGAAAGCAATTGCCAAGCAGTGGCATCCGGATGTAACTGGTGGCGATAGTCGTCGTGCGGAATATTTGAAGACTGCTAACAACCGGCTTTCACGTCTAGAAGCCGGCGCCCGGCATAAGCGTCCTCAGCACAGGCAAGGAGGATCGGCACAGCCAAAAGAAAATCGTGCAACTGACCACAACGCTGCTGCGGATAGCAAAGAGCCAGCTGAATTAACAACTGGCTCATAATACTGGCGATGGCTGGGGTTATTTTTTCTTGGCTGGAGCTTTTTTAGCAGCAGGCTTCTTCGCAGGGGCTTTCTTGGCTGGAGCTTTGGCGGCCTTTTTGGCAGCAGCGGTTGGTTTGACGCCAGCGGCTTTGGCGGCGCGGGCGAGCTGACGCTGTTTGCGGGCTGCTTTATTCTTGTGCATCAAGTTCTTCTTAGCGGCTGTGTCTAGAGCGCTTTGGGCTTTGCGGGCATCGCTGCCAGATTTGGTGCGACCGAAGGCCTTCAGGGCAGATTTGAGGCTGCGCTTGGTGCGGACATTTCGCTTGGTGGCCTTAGCGGCAACACGAACGCGCTTTTTAGCAGATTTGATAATTGGCATATACTTTTTATCCTTTGTAACTTATACGTTGTTATTGATACGTCGATTGCCAACTATACAGGGGTGGAACAATTTTGTCAAAGTGGTGGTGGACAAGAGTAGCCATAAGTGGTACGCTGATTTTTAAGGATCAATGCTAAAATAAACATAAGCTTTAAAACATAGGCAAACGCTACATAAATGGACCCGAACAATAACTTCGCTAATCCTGCACCGCAACCTTTTGCTCAGAATCCGTTAAATCCGACAACGGTTCCAGCGCCAACACCTCCCTCAGGTGCAACTGATCCAAAAGCCCAAATTCTGGAGCGACTAAAAGGTTCGGTCAATGTGCTTGTTACCGTTAGTAACAACCCGTCAGTCGATCAATTGGCAGCGGCGATTGGGTTTACGTTGGTGCTCAATAAGCTGAAAAAGCACGGTACGGCAGTATTCAGCGGCCAGATTCCTTCAACGATTGAATTCTTACAGCCCGAGAAAACTATCGAAAAGAACACTGATAGTCTGCGTGATTTCATCGTGGCGCTCGATAAAGCCAAGGCCGATAAGCTGCGCTACAAGATCGAAGATAAGTTCGTTAAGATTTTCATTACCCCGTATCACACCTCTTTGAGCGAAAAGGACCTGGAATTCGGACAAGGGGACTTGAACGTTGACGTTATTTTGGCGGTAGGTGTTAATCATCGCGACGAGCTTGACCAGGCGGTGACGGCTCATGGCCGAATTTTGCACGACGCTACCATTGTGAGCATCACCCGGCAGCAAGCCGATGATATCGGTACGATCAATTGGCATGTGCCAAGCGCCAGCAGTTTCTCGGAAGTGTTAGTTGATCTGAGCGAAGGCCTGAAATCGCCTGAAATTGAGCTGTTCGATCAACAGATTGCCACGGCATTTTTGACCGGTATTGTGGCCGAAACAGACCGATTTAGTAACGATAAAACGACACCACAGACAATGAGCATTTCCGCCATCCTTATGAAGGCTGGCGCCAACCAACAATTAATTGCTAACAAGCTAGAAGAGCCAGAGCCAATTCCTGAAGCGGTCGATATGCCAAGGCCATTGGCCCAAGCTGCTCCAGCTCCGGCAGCACCCATGCCTGCACAACCGCCAAAGCCAAACGATGGATCGTTGGAGATTCCACACGAAGACATTCCCGTCGAACCCGAAACAGCCGAACCCGAAGCAGTGGAGGCGGCAGATATTGAGATTGATGACGAAGGTCGCCTGAAACTCAAGCCTGAGGATGCCCCCGACACTAGCGCTCCAAGTGGCGATATGCTCCCGCCTGTTATGGGGTCGAGTGGTGCGGCTAACACTGTAAATACTGACGACCAAACGCTAGAAGATATCGAAAAGTCGGTCAATAGCCCGCACTTGGCTCAAGCCGGGATTACGCCGGCTGCCCCAGCTCCGAATAGTGACCTGTCGGGCGCAGCGCCAGTAGTACCGACGAGCGATGTTCCGTCGGTGCCAGCACCTGCACCAGCACTGCCGGATGAAGTGCCGCATATCACCGAAGCCGAAGCTCGGATGAAGGTAGAAGAGGCCGAACAAAGCAGCCCAGATGAAGTGCTCGATGCATTATCTAAGCCAATTGCTGCCCTCAACAGCGTCCCGGTTGATCTGAACATGGGTCACGACAATCCACCGACTAGTCCTATGCCGCCGGCCAGCCCAGGCGGCACGCAAGCACCTGGCACGCCACCGCCACCACCTGTGGCGCCACCGTGGACGCCTCCCGCTGCTCCTTGAGGTCGCGAATCCTACAATTTTTGCCTCCCATATTGATTTATAGAAGTAAATACGCTAGAATAACCCCTAGCAATTACTTATCTCTTAAGTTAACAAGGTAAGAAGAAGGATTACATGATTAGTTCAGAGAAGAAGAGTGTGGTGGTAAAAGATCTACAAGCCCACAAAACTGACACAGGCTCACCTGAGGTACAAGTAGGCATTCTCACCGAGAGAATCAAAGAATTGACCGAACACCTCAAAGTAAACAAGAAAGATTTTGCTGCTCGTCGTGGATTACTCCAGATGGTTGGTAAGCGACGCCGTTTACTGCGTTACTTGGCTAGCAAGAACAGCAAGTCCTATCTTGACCTGATTCAAAAGCTCGGCATTCGTAAGTAATTTGGATACTGGACAGCGGGCGCCTGCACAATTGGCGATGTACTAACCAACAACAGTGTGCCCGAATCTAGAACCCAAATTCTAGAGCACTTTATTAACAGGGGTGATAAAGCACAGCTTTCCGCCAATATGACGGACGGTTGAACCTTGTTACCCCTCTAAAAACAAAGGAGGTTCCATACTATGGCAACCATTAATCCTCTTGGAAAAGATATTATCAAAGTAGAAACAGACTGGTGCGGCCGCACACTCAGCCTCGAAGTCGGCCGCGTTGGCTTTCGAACAACTGCCAGCGTCATTGCTCGGTACGGCGACACCGTGGTTCTCGGTACTGCCATGGTCGGCAGTGAGCCACTACAGGGGATGGATTACTTCCCGCTCAGTATTGATTATGAAGAGCGCTTTTATGCAGCTGGCAAGATCAGCGGCAGCCGCTTTATCAAGCGCGAAGGACGCCCATCTGATGATGCTATTCTGATTGGTCGCTTAATCGACCGCCCTATTCGTCCATTATGGCCAAAGGGCTACCGTCATGAAGTGCAGGGTGTGGCAACTGTTTTGTCGATGGACCCGGCTTTTCGGCCAGATATGGTCGCAATGTTGGCTATGAGCGCCGCCTTCATGCTGACTGGTGCACCATTTGACGGTCCAGTAGCCGGCGTTCGTGTTGGTATGGTGGATGGCAAACTCACGGCGTTTGCACCTGCCGAAGAACTAGAGAACGGCAAGCTTGACTTGGTTGTAGCCGGTACCGGCGATGCCATTATGATGGTCGAAGCTGGTGCGAACGAAGTTACCGAAGAAGAAGTTGCCGAAGCGCTCGAGTTTGCGCACAAAGCGTTGCAGCCAGCTATTGCGCTGCAACAAGAGCTTTTAAAGAAAATCCCTGTTACAAAACAAGAGTATGTCTTGAGCCTGCCTGATGAGGCAGTCCAAAAGGAAGTTGACGCCTGGGTTGACGGCAAATTGGGCGAAAAGGTCCGCGTTGCCTATCCAGAGCGAAACGAACTGGTCAACGCCCTACGGACTGAGATGCACGCTGCATTCTCTGAAAAACTAGGTGAAGATGAATTTAAGGCTGTTCGCAGTCACTACGATGAGGCATTCCAGACGGCCGTCCACAAAGATGTCCGAGCCGGAATCATCAAGGATAATATTCGTCCCGATGGCCGCAAATTTGATGAAGTCCGCACGCTTTCCAGTGAAGTTGGCATTTTGCCTCGTGCGCATGGTTCAAGTTTGTTCACCCGCGGCGTGACCCAGGCTATGAACATCGTGACATTGGCGCCGCTTAGCTACTCGCAGATGCTCGACACCATGGAGCGCAACGACACCCAGAAACGCTACATGCACCACTACAACGCTCCTGGCTACACTGTTGGTGAAGTCCGCCGTCTCGGCAGCCCCGGCCGCCGCGAAATCGGCCACAGCTACCTGGCAGAGCGGGCAATCACTGCCGTACTCCCCAGCGAAGAAGAGTTCCCTTATGCTATCCGCTCGGTTACCGAAATCATGTCTCAGAATGGCTCAACTTCTATGGCTGCTACGTGTAGCAGCTGTTTGGCGCTGATGGATGCTGGTGTACCTTTGAAATCGCCTGTCAGCGGCATCGCCATGGGGCTAATCATGGACAATGGCAAGCCGCACATCTTGAGCGATATTGCTGACGCTGAAGACTTTGCCGGCGATATGGATTTCAAGGTTACCGGTACTCCCAAGGGTATTACGGCGTTGCAGATGGACATGAAAGTCCATGGCTTGGCGCCAGAGATCCTCAAGGCTGCGCTGATGCAGGGCAAGGAAGGCCGTGCTTTTATCTTAAAGCACATGCTCGAAACTATCCCTGGTCCACGCAAAGACATGAGTCCGTATGCACCGCGTGTTGAATCCATCAAGATTAATCCTGATAAGATTCGCGAAGTGATTGGTAAAGGTGGTGAAACAATCCAAAAGATTACCGCCGAAACCGACACTGACATCGATATTAAAGATGACGGAACTATCATGATTGCCAGCCCGGACAAGGCTAAGATTGAAGCCGCTAAACAGTGGATTCAAACTATTACCGCCGAGCCAGAAGTAGGCAAGATCTACAAAGACGTGCCAGTTGTCAGTGTCATGGACTTTGGCGCTTTCGTACAGATCATGCCGGGCAAAGATGGTCTGGTGCATGTGTCGGAAATGAGCGAAGATCGCGTCGAAAAACCGAGTGATGTTGTCAAAGAAGGTGACAGGGTGACCGTTAAGCTGGTGGCTATCGATGATCGTGGCCGTCTGCAATTAAGCATGAAGGCTGCGGCTCGCGAACTAAATAGCTAGTTGTTAAGAATATGAAAATCGTCAAAACCAGCGCCTCACGTTCCACAGATCGATTAGTCGCAATCTTCGGCATATTGATTGCGGCAATCGGCCTGAATATCGGAACCGGGGCGCAGGCAGGCGATGTGCCGGAACCTCACTATCGATGGCTGATAGGCTTTGGTCTATTTGTTAGCGGTGTTATGTTGGCGCGGGCATTTTGGTTGAAAAATAAGGGAGGGGAGTCATGAGTAAATCATCAATGTTTAGCCTTCAGAACCCGAAAGCCAAGATCGGGTATAAGATATTAGCCTGTCTACTGATGGCTTATGGCGCAGCCTCCTGGGCTATCGACAACGGCAGCCCTTGGCTCTACATCATCACAATAGTGTTTTGTTATGCTGCGGTTCAATACTTTTCAGCGCTTGTAAAGGAAGTCAGAAGTGGCAAACACTAACTATGTTAGCGAAACGATTTCTGGCCGACATCTTTTCCATAGCGATTTTTCAGCAGATTAATGATCCGGGGTCAGGAACGAGTGACAAACGTAAAAAGTAAACAAATCCAGCTTGACCAAATTAAGGCAGATATTTTAAGTCAAAATATCTGCCAGGAGTTGGCCAAGCAAGCCACACAGCTCGTGTTTGGAGATGGCAGCCCCAATGCCGACATCGTTTTTATCGGCGAAGCGCCAGGCAAAAATGAAGACATCCAAGGCATTCCCTTTGTGGGGGCCGCCGGCAAGTTCTTAAACGAAATGCTGGAAATGATCGGAATGAATCGTGACGATATTTATATCACCAATATCGTCAAGTACAGACCGCCAAATAACCGAGACCCGTTGCCAGAAGAGAAGCAGGCATTTCTGCCGTTTCTCGAAGCGCAGCTGCAGGTAATCCAGCCCAAACTGGTCATTACACTCGGTCGGCATAGTATGGATAGTCTGCTGCCCGGGCTCAAGATCAGCCAGGTCCATGGCCAGCCCAAACGCTACAAAGGCCAGGTATACCTGCCATTGTTTCATCCAGCGGCGGCACTATACAACGGGGGAATGCGTCAAACACTTATAGACGACTTCATATCAATTCCCGCCATTCTTAAGAAAATTACATAAATTTTAACTTCATCAAAAATATTTAAGGAGATTCAATGAATCCTAACGAACAAAACAACCAAAATCGGCCCAGACGTGGCCAAGGCCAAGGTGGTCAAAACCGTGGCAACAACAATCGTCAGAATCGCCCCAATCGGGGCAATAATCAAGGTAGCCAGCCGCAACAAAACAGCGGCGGCGCACCCAAAGTATCTCGTGGTGCGGCTATTCGCGCCCAGAAACGCAATCAGGAAGACGCCCATAAAATTGTCAGTCAATACGTGAATGCAGCAGCCAACCCGCGCAGCGGCCGAGCTAATCAAATTGTCGACGCTTTTGACAAGCTCAAGCTCACCTTCTTGGGTGGCTTGGAGGATGTCGGTGAAAAGAACATGGCAGTCCTAGAGTGGCAGAATGACGCGCTCATCATCGACTGCGGTAACAACCTTGGCGTCGATCTGCCAGGGGTTAATTATGAGATTAACGACCCGGCGTATCTCGAGACAATTAAGCATAAAATTCGCGGGTATGTCATTACCCATGGTCACCTTGATCACATCGGTGGCTTGCGGCACATTGTGCCAATGTACCCGGCGCCGATGTATGGATCACGCTATACCATAGGTGTTGTCGAAAAGACTTTCGAGGACGAGGCAGCTGAAACTGGCGTGATGTTCAAGCCCGAAACGGTCACCATGAACATGGAAGGCCACGAAAAGCTCAAGCTGGGCGTGTTTATGATTGAATTCATTCGAATTACGCACTCCATTCCTGATGCGTCCGCTATTTGTATCGATACGCCTGTCGGCAAGATAATTACAACTGGTGACTTTCGACTTGATCCTGAGCCACTTGACCACCATCCAAGCGACACGGCTCGTCTGGAAGAGCTCGGTCGAGAAGGCGTCTTGCTACTGATGTCAGATAGTAGTTACTCAGACGAAGAGGGGCGAACACCTACGGAGCACACTCTACAGGATAGCTTTCATGACGTGATTGCCAAGGCACCTGGCCGTATCTTTGTGGCTATTTTCTCTAGCAATATGAATCGCATCCAGATGGTGATTAACGGGGCGGTCAACGCTGGCCGCAAAGTTGCTCTCGATGGCCGCAGCATGATGAGCTACGCTGAGATTGCAGTTCGACAGGGTATTTTGAAGGTGCCAAAAGGGGTTATCATCCCTATGCGTGATGTTGCCAATGTGCCTGAAGACCAACTACTGGTGGTCTGTACAGGCGGCCAAGGCGAGCCTGGTGCTGCGCTCCAGCGAATGAGTGAAGGCGACCACAAATATATCAAGCTCCAAGGTGGCGATACGGTTGTCATCAGCTCTTCACCAATTCCCGGCAATGAGATCAGATATGACATGATCAGTAATAATCTTGCCAAGACTGGTGTCCACCTCTATAGGCATCCTACCCATGAGGTTGACGGTTGCGGCCCATTGCACGTGTCTGGGCATGCACGGCGTGGCGAAATGCGCGATATGCTGCACATGACACAGCCGAAGTTTTTCATCCCTGTTCATGCTGGCATGCACAGGCGCAAATACCACGCTGAGTTAGCTGTCGAAGAAGGCTGGCCGCGTAACCGTGTGCTGCTCCCCAATAATGGTGATAGCCTGGTGTTTACCGCAGACACCGTAGTAGAAGCCGGCCAAGTGCCGCACGGCAGCCTGCTGGTCGACCAAACCGGATCTCTGGTCAGCAACATCGTAGTTAAAGACCGCCTAATGCTCTCTGAAGAAGGTCTGGTGGCCGTTATCTTAACTATCGATAAGAAATCGGGTAACCTGTTAACCAGCCCTGATATCATCAGTCGCGGATTCATCTACATGCGAGATAGTGAGGAGCTGATGAATGATTTCCGCAGCGAGCTACGCCGGGCGGTGACGCAGCGGTTTAAGCGCATTGACCTAGATCGTTTCAAAGCTGAACTCAAAGATCACATCACGCATTTCTTGTTCGAACGCACCCAGCGTAGTCCAATCGTCATCCCAGTGGTGAACGTCATTGGTAGCAAGGGTGAAGCGCAAACGGTACACAGTAATGGCCGCAAAACCGAAGAAGAGCTCATGGCCGAACAGCAAAAGCGCTTCATGGCCATGCGCGCCCGTCTTTTGGGTTCCGACCAAGCTGACTAGTTACGCTGCTGGCCTCGGCCAGTTAGCGAGCGATTTTTGGCTGTTGCTCCAGAGTTTTTGATAAGTCTACAAACTCTATCCGAGGGTAGTCGTGGCTGCAGCAGCGGCTGCCTGTTGATCGAGGTAGGCCTCTGTAGCAATGAAGAACTGGTCAACGATAATGTCACTTTTGGTGTACATTCCAGTGGCAGGGTCCACAGTCACGATATCGAATATAAGTCCGAACTCATTACCGACGACACCAACTTTGGCTAAATTTTCCTCAGTTAATCTTTCTTGAGAGATTTCGCTCGCTCCCGATCCTCCACTAGCAAATCCCCAGCCACTTATAAGGGTTTCAGAATAACCCTCAATTGAGAAGACTTCTTGATACGGCGCGTCGGGCGTCACAAGGAACCCAGGCTGTGTCGCACCATGAATGCTGTCATCCATAGAGTCTTGTTTCATGCCATCAAACCCGACTCTAGTTGCTTCTAAAGAAACGTCAGCATGAAGGTGTTCGACAAACACTAGTGGTGCAGCTGCGGGGTCTGTAGATTCGCCCTCGGCAGGAATGACTGAAAGGGAAATGTTGACTGTCTTCGGTTCTGTAATTTTCCATTGCTTGATAGCATAATCAGTAGAGTACTCAGTTCGGATTACAACGCCATTCTCTAATGTATGATCAAAAGTTACCGTTCCGTCATCTGTAGTAATTCCCTCAATTGGTCTCTCTGTCGTTGGATCCACTTCGTCATCGCCAGTACAGCCAGCCAGCCCCATAGCAAGGGCCGAAGTTAGAACTAATGTCTCACCAAATCCCGGTCGTCTCATAGTACTCCTTAAATAAGTGTGGAAATTATACAATAGTATTGGCTCATACAAAATTGTTTGTGCTTAAAAAGCCCAGCAAAGTTTATGGCTATCTATCCGGTTTGATTTTGCTACAATACCTGCGTATGAAAAAAGACTTGTTGCTAATTATTGACCTGCAAAAGGGGTGGCGGCATCGGACGGCTACTGAAAAAGTGATGCAAAAGACAGTGCAACTCGCCCAGCGGTTTAAGGGTGATGTCATTCACAGTTGTTTTAAGAATGATCCCAAAAGCCTGTTTTATACGCAGCTTAACTGGTCGCGCTTTAGCGAACCACGAGACACCGATCAGATCCCGGAAATAGCTGAGCTAAAGCTGCCTATTTATTGGCGGAATACCTATAACTGCGTCACCGATGAAACACTGCCACTATTCAAAAAATACAAGCACATCTATATAGCAGGCGTGTTTACCGATATCAGTGTGCACGCCACTGCCCTATGCCTCTTTGATAATGGCATTCAAGTGAGTGTAGTTAAAGATGCCATATGCACACTCCATGGAAATGATGTACATTCGGTGTATCTAAAGTCCCTCGAGATGGCTCTGGATAGAAAACACGTGGTTACGAGTAAAAGCCTTCTGTCAAAATCGCCAGAGTAGGCTACTCTTCCACCACCCCAATAAAAGAAGTGTTGGCATTTTCTGAAAGCAGGCTCGTAGCTTGTTTAGTGGAAGTATTATACGAAGCTATCTGGAGGTTAGGATAATCACCGCTCTCGGTAATGACGAGGTCTTTGCTAAGGTAACCGACACGCTGTATGGTTTTCTCGGCATCGAACAGTACTTTTTTATCGGCCAACGTATAGATCTTTGAACCGAGGGCGTAATAGCCAGTACCATCGTCGCCATAGCCTGTACCCCACACGTACAGATCTGCTTCTTCAAGCAGCTTTGTTGCTTTACCAATGGCCCGGTCATATACGAAGATTTCATAAGGCGGGCCGGCGCCTAGGCCTTCATCAGAAATAGCGCCAAGTGCGTACACCAGCTCACTGCCATCCTGCTTCACGCCAACTGATAACAAGTACTGGTTGGTTGCTGTAACTACTTCCGTTTCCTGGTTAGCGAGTAAGTCGCGGCGGTAAAGTGGTACGCCGGTGTTGCCGTCACAATTAAAGCAGCCGGTTGTGTAGTATAGCTCCAGTTTGGCGCTGTCATAACTCGTTAAAAACACGCCGACTTTGTCTGACGTGAACAGGTCTTTGATCTGGGTGTCGGCCAAATTCAATTCTTTGACGGTGTTGACTCCATTCGTGCCGTACACAGCGAACAGTAACCGTTTTTGATCATGCGAGAATATGAGACTTGTAATCTGTTCTCCAAGAGCATCCCCAGTCCCTGCGTTGCCCGAC
Source organism: Candidatus Saccharimonadota bacterium (assembly GCA_018499905.2). Taxonomy (GTDB): domain Bacteria; phylum Patescibacteriota; class Saccharimonadia; order Saccharimonadales; family AQU-01; genus AQU-01. The sequence goes on from JAHBAU020000007.1 coordinate 43,578, forward strand.
CAAACTTTTTGGTACATCTTTCCACTATCTGAACTTAGCCACACCGATGGCCCGTTTTTGCCCTCAACGCTCAAAGCCACATATTGGCTTGCGGCTTGGTAACCGGTCAGGTAATCATCGACAGACAGCTTCAAGACGCTGACAGCCTTGCTACTGCCGTCAAGAGGCTTACGGTAAATCTCGTATTGGCTGTTATCATCTTTGCGCCCTGCGTACACAATAGCCGATGGTTTGGTTTCGCCAGATTGATTCTCGGAAATATAGCCAATTTTGTTTGAAGCAGTATTAGTGGTTTGTTGGACAGGTTCTGGATCCGCCTTTATTAAGGCATACCAGACGCCAAAGCCCAGCCCGCCGGCGACCAGTAGTGAAACAATGGCAATGAGTGGCTTTTTGAGCCGGTTTGACCTTTGAACAGGTGAGATATTTGGGAAAGACTGGGGGCTTTCGGATTCTGGGGTGGTGTTTGTTGGCGGTTGTGACGAATTATCTTCCATACTTAAAGTATAGGGCTGTAGCTGCCTTTTTACTATTAATAAAGCAAACGGATCGTTGTACGAAATAGATAAACGTTAGCACAATTGACTAATGATGTAAAAATTGCTATAATAGTATTTGTAGCATGGTAAAATAGACAGGCAATGGCTAAAAAGAAAAAACGCAAGAGCTCTAAGAAGGAAATACCCGCCGAGAAGTCGCCGTTTTGGGCACAGGCTGGCGCCATTTTCTTGATGTTGTTTGGCATCTTCTTTTTGCTTGGCGTCTTTGGTACAGGTGGCAACTTGCCGGTCACCTTATACAGCGGCGCCTATGCGGCTCTTGGCTGGGCGGCTATTATGAGCCCGATCGCCTTATTCTACTTTGGAATTCTTAAATTTAAGAGCGAAGACCACCAAATTCCATTAAGCAAGTTTAGTAGCATGCTGGCAGCCCTTGGTTTCTCGGGGGCTTTCTTGCACACCATGTTTGCCGTTCAAGAAGCCGTTCCGGGCGGATTTGAAGGTGGTCACGGTGGCGCCATCGGCAGATTGTTTGGCAATGCAGCTCTTGGGATCTTGGACAAATGGCCAGCAAGTCTATTATTCCTGGTGTTTGCAACCGTTTCATATTTCTTTGCTTTTGGCATCTCGCTAAAAGTACTAACCAAGTTTTTGATTATTTTTCAGCGTCCGGAGCGTGAAGAGGATACCGACCTGGGTGCTCTCAAACAGCGGGCTACTGACAGCACTTTTAAATTGAACGAAGGTGTGCCAGTCGAGCACCATACTCCTGCCTCTCGGTTAAGTAGCATGAAGAACACGGCCGAAAAACAGCTAGCGCCAACGGAATCTCACCAAGCTTTGACCATTGCCAGCGACCCTGATTGGAAATTTCCAACTGTCAATCTCTTGAATCAAAAGCAGGATAAGGCTGATGCTGGTGACGTTGAGGGCAATGCCGAAACTATCAAAGAGACTTTTGCCAACTTCAGCATTAACGTCGAGATGGAAGGGGCCAATATCGGGCCACGTGTGACGCAGTACACTTTAAAGCCACCGGCAGGTGTCAAGTTGACCAAGATTGCCTCGCTAGACAACAACTTATCACTTGATCTAGCCGCCCAGTCTATCCGTATCGAAGCGCCGATTCCGGGCAAGCGAGCGGTTGGTATTGAAGTGCCAAATGTGAAGGCTGCGACGGTACGTATGGCGGGGATAATGACCAGTCCTGAATGGGCGGGCATCAGTAATCCCTTAGGTTTTGCGATTGGACGCGATATCTCTGGTTCGCCAGTGGTAGGTGCGCTCGACAAAATGCCGCACCTTTTAGTAGCCGGTCAAACTAACTCTGGTAAGTCCGTTATGATCAACACCTTGCTGATCAGTATGCTGTACCGCAACAGCCCAAGTGATCTCAAACTCATTCTGGTGGATCCCAAGCACGTCGAATTATCGCCATACAACGACATCCCTCATCTGCTAACTGAAGTGATAACTGAACCCGAAAAATGTATCAGCGCGCTTAAATGGGCCGTTGCCGAGATGGAGCGTCGCTATCGTACGCTGGCAGAAGCCAAGCAACGCAACATTGCCGACTACAATAGCCTGAAAAAAGACGAGGGTATGCCGTACATCGTGATTGTGATTGATGAGTTGGCTGATCTGATGATGATGGCAGCTCGCGATGTTGAGGCACTGATTGTTCGTATCGCCCAAAAGGCCCGGGCCGTCGGTATTCACCTGGTATTGGCCACGCAGCGTCCGTCAGTCGATGTCATTACCGGTCTGATCAAAGCTAACATTCCAGCTCGCATTGCCTTTACCGTTGCTAGCCAAGTTGATAGCCGAACTATCATCGATCAAGTAGGTGCAGAAAAACTGCTCGGTATGGGTGACATGCTGTTTAGTACCGCTGACATGCCCAAGCCGCGCCGCGTCCAAGGTGCCTTAATTACAACCGAAGAAATCCAGAAGGTTACTGACTATCTGCGTGAACAACGGGCGCCGCAATATGATGATGAAGTTGTGTCACAGCCTGTTCAGCTGGGTGGTGGCCGAGGCAATATGGTCACCGAAATCGACACAGACGATGAACCTCTCTTCAAAGACGCAGTACAAGTGGTGATTGATGCCGGCAAGGCCAGCACCAGCCTGTTACAACGTCGTTTGCGAATTGGTTATGGCAAAGCCGCCCGCATGATCGAAAATATGGAAGAACAGGGCATAGTTGGGCCGGCTGATGGCTCACGACCGCGTGAAGTGCTGGTGCATTCACTCGATGAAGTTTTCGGCGGCGGCGGGACTGCAGCGAGCGCTGAACCCGATGCCTACGACGAAATCCCGGTTAACGAAGAATAGGCGTTAAGTTAATAAAGGTTGCTATTCAGCAGCGGGCCTGTTAACCTTCCCCCTTGTGCCTGGAATTTATAAAACAGTACCATTGAACGCAGATTTGTCTGCTGAACTAATTGACCCGTGGGTTGAACGGTGGCGTTTTGCTGAAGCCGTCGCCAAAGACCCTGTGGCTATGGCCGCCATGAATCTTGGCCCTAACATCTCGCGGTTTGGAGAGACTGGCAAGGCGCTTTATTGTATGGATCAATTAGCAGAGTGGACGGATGTTGGCTTAGTTGCGGCTTCGTTTCTGGTTGAAGTGCCACTTGAAGTACCACCGACAGAAACCGAAAATGAAGAAGCGCAAAGACCACACATTGTAGGAATCGCCACTGCCGAACCAGATGCTTCGATTTCATATCTCCCCAAAACCAGATCAAGGTGGCGGGATGTTGAAGCAGCGCAACCAATTACCAGAGTAGAAGCATGTGTGGTTGGGGATGATAAATTCAATAAGATGCACGAGCTATTATCAAAAGTGGTTGCACGAGCGGCTGAAGTGTTTGTGGCAGATCCCGCTACTCCACCAGTCGAGTTCGTTGCCATATTACCCGATCAACTTTCTGACAAAAGCTATCCAGATGTGAGGGCGGGGATTGGCAGCGTGATACCTTTTCAGCTTGCCGCCGGCAACTATGCCTGGGCTGACAGAAAAAAACGATTCAGCGGCAGAACGTCTGTGCTTGGCAGCAGCTACAAACTACTTGGTAGCGGGCTTGACCAACAGAGGTAATTAGGGTAGAATACAGCGGCAATATCAATTTCAGTTCGCATCCTCTAGGGAGTGCGGGCTTTAACCAAAGGAAGGAGAGCACATGGTTTCTCAGTATGAAGTTGCTGTGTTATACCATCCCGATCTGGAAGCAGATTTGGACAAGGCGACAACCAAGATCGAAAAGTTGTTTAAAGACAACGGCGGTAAGGTTGTAAACACCGATAACTGGGGCAAGCGCAAGTTGGCGTATACCATTAAGAAACAAGATTATGGTATCTATGTTTTTTATACGGTTGATATGCCCGGCGAAAACGTTGCCAAGCTGGAATCAAGCCTCAATATCACTGACGAAGTGATCCGGTTCTTGATTACCAAGCCAGACCTGAAGGCTATCGCCAAAGCCGAAGCTGCCAAAGCCGACAAGGCCAAAAAAGCAGCCGAGCGCGGCGAAAAGTCATCTGATGATGAATCAGACGACGGTGAAGAAGAGTAAAATATTAATAGTTTGTGAAAACAAAAAAGCTTATGCTTGACGACAGTCTGGCAGGAGCAGTACGGTGGAAGTACAAATTAATCTAAGACATATGTCTTATAAGGAGGGAGCCATCTATGGCACGATCATTTAACCAAGTAATTTTAATGGGTAACCTGACCCGCGATCCGGAACTCAGGCAAATCCCCAGCGGCCAAAGCGTCTGTAGCTTTAGCTTAGCGCTCAACCGCAGTTACAAAGGATCTGATGGCCAATGGCAAGAGGCAACCGACTTCGTTGATGTTGTTGCCTGGGGCCCCTTGGGCGAGCGCATTGCCCAATACGTCACCAAAGGCCGACCGGTGTTAGTGAACGGACGCCTGCAAAGCCGCAGTTGGGAACAAGATGGTCAGAAGCGCAGCAAGCTAGAGGTTGTCGCGCAGGATGTCACATTCTTAGGTGGCCGTGGAGGCGGTGGTGAGGGCGAAGACGGTGGCTACCAAGCACCCGTTTCAGCCGAAGCGTCTAGCAAGCCAAAGCCAAGCAAGGGCGCCAAGAAGGACGAGGTTGAGATTGAGGATATTGGCAATGAGCCTATTAACCTCGACGACATACCTTTTTAACAAATTTATGGCTGCACATTTTGGGCGAAAGCCTGCGTCAAAAGTTCTCACCGTATATTAAATACGGCTCAAACTTTGTGCTCGGCTTTCATCCCAAACTGCACTAGCCAAAATTCGTTAAAACTGACACGGGATTGGGCTTGAAGGAAGCTCAATAAAATATAGACAACATGAGCAAATCATACGAATTCACTGATTTACGTTTTGCAGGGTTTGTTGTACCGCCAAGTGAGACCTTTGCAGACACTATGCGGCTCGAGTATGGGTGGACAACACCTGGCCCAGAAATGCAGCGTGCGGTACCGTATCTAGCAGTAAGTGACGGGGCTGAGGCGCATATTGATGCAATGCAAGCGTTTGTTACAAAGACTGTGGAGTACTTTGGGCTCGACGCTCAATCACAGCCGACAATCAACGAAGTACAGGCGTATGTAGCCGACTATGACAACCAAGTAGGTGTTGGAGTCTATACTTTCTTGGACGAAGTGGCGATGGTGGCGCATAGATACCTTATTGGTGAAGGAGATGACTATAGGCTTCTCGGAGAATTAGCAGACAGAGATAGGCATAGAATATTAGTGTAAGATTTTTAGGAGATAACAATGGCGAAGATTTTTAAACACCGGACAGATGTTGCTTATTTTGACTACAAGGACTACAAGACCTTGCAGCGATACGTAAATGTCTACGGACAAATTGAAACCCGCAAAAAGACCGGCCTGACCGAGAGTCAGCAGCGTCATTTGGCACGAGCTATCAAGCGAGCACGGCACATTGCATTGCTAGCGTTTGTGGCCACGAACTAAAGAGTAATAATTCTTCCACTATGGCACCTGAGCAGGGTGTATCATGGTAGAATTAAGGTGTAAAAGAGGATTTGGATATGTCTGATGACCCACTATACGATCCATTGCACAAGCAAGCGATCCAGCTAGATCACAAAGTGCGGGATTTCATTGGCGGTGATCATTCGCACCCGAGTGCTTCTATGCTGCAGCGCGAAGTTCGCCAGTTACAAGAAGACTTTGAGATGCGTAAACACCCCCGGACAATTGAAGGTCGAATCAAAACCATCCAAAACCAGTTGCGTCAGTCGCAGAATTTATCAAACTCATACATGAACTATAACGAGTTTGATTACCTGCACGACACGTTTGAAGATATGCGTATGAATTTACGCAAACTCAGAAATTACTAGCCGACGGCGTAATTTTGATCTAAAGAAGATAATGGTAATTGTTGTCTAAAGAGGAAGTGTGTAATGGCTTTTGGTATAACTGATTTACGAAAAGGGGCGATTTATCAGCAGGACGGCGTGCCGTATAAGGTGCTGGAATATTCGCAAAAAGTGATGGGCCGCGGCGGCTCAATTGTGAGTGTTAAGGTCAAGAGCCTGATTGACGGCAAAGTCCTGGACCGCACCTACAAGGGCAACGAACAGATTGAGTATGCCGATGTAGCTAATAAGAATGTGCAGTACCTCTACAAAGATGGTGACATTTTCCATTTTATGGATCAGGACACCTACGAGCAATTCGAAGTTAATTCCGACATTGTTGGTGATGGTGCAGGCTATCTAAAAGAGGGCGACGAAGTACAGGCTCAGCTGTTCAACGGTCAGGTTATGAATATTGAGCTGGCCAAAAACGTACCGCTGCTTGTGACCTACACCGAAAATGCTGTAAAAGGTGATACTTCCAGCAGCATCACCAAAGACGCCACGCTAGAAACCGGTATTTCTATCCGTGTCCCCGCCTTTATAAAACAAGGCGACCTCATCAGCGTCAACACCGAAGACGGCACCTACCGCGAACGCGTAAGAGGCTAAAAAATGGCCGGCGTGGTATTCGACCCATTTGAAGGTCTCACTCCATTATTCCCAGAACTGCTACAGTTGGAGCGCACGTCAGTTAACTCATTTGATGCAATTGATTGTTTGGGCATGGTAGGCCTCGATACGGAACTAGAATCTAGAGTTGTCGCGGAGCTATTTTTTGCTCAACGAGCTGGAGTTGAGGTTCCTGATTGGCATATTTCCGAACCACTTCCACAGTCCGTTGTCTGCGACCCAAAAGCTGATGGGCTGGTCAACGCCGTGGGTCGGCTGGATCAATGGCATGATTCGTGGAATTCACGTCCTCCCGACTCAATTTGCGGAGATGAAAGCCTAGCCCGTAAGTGTCTAAAGGTATGCATTAACTTGACCGACCTCCCTTAAAGGCCTTGTAGCTACAAACAAAGCCAACAACAAAAATGACATCTACCGTGCAGATGTCAAATAATCAACAAATGAAGAATTAGTCTTTCCAAAAACATCACCGCAGTTTAGTATTTGTAGCAAATATATGAGGTCGCCGACGTGCGAGAATTAGTTGATGCTGTGGTGGTTGACTGGGAGCCTGCGCAATGGCAAAAAAATCAACGACGTAAAGTCAGCTCTGTTGTGGTGCCCGCTCTTTTTGATGCTCAAGCTTACTTAAGAGAAGTTCTAGAAATCCAGCCCCCGCCAGCACGTCTAGTACCGTACCTTGCGCCCTTAGCTAGTGCAGAATTTGCCCATAGTATTTCGGCAACTGAGATGTGGCTGCACGTAACCGGCTCCGAGGTTGATCATTACCGGAAGCTCGCGAGACGCTCTGACGAGATTACGGGTCAGATGGTGCACGAGATGGTTCATTGTGTGATGTTTGGTCAGAATAGAGACAATACTTTGCTTGAAAAGGCAGCAGGCGAGGGGGTGGCCTATGTTGCCCAGGCCTATGTTTGCCATGAAATGCTAGACGTTCCATTGGATCAAACGCTCTTGGGCGTCCCGGTTGATGCCGAAGATTTACTCGAGGGATTTTATCAATGTCCACATCTGGAAGTTGATCTCGCAACTGAAGACAAAGGCGTCCAGGCTGCATTTAAAGAATGGATAACGGGTGATGTGTACCCTGGAACTTACATAGGGTATGGTGAGGCTTTAGGGGTGGCGTGTGTTCGTTCCTGGGTCCAGGACTATGGTTACGATCTGGCAACAATTATTCAGTGGCCAGCCGAAAAAATTATCTCCTGAACTATTGAAAAGAATAAAGCACTGTGTTGAGTTTTGGGGCGTTCAACACTGTCTCTGAAATGTGAGACAATCTAAGCTAATGTACAATCGTTTAGACAAATTTTTATTCCAGAGAGAATTGGTAGCGACGCGGTCGCAGGCGGAGTCTTATATTCGGTTGGGCCAGGTGACGGTTAACGGCAAAGTTGTAACCAAGCCCGGGCACGAGGTGCGTGACAATGATACGGTCAAGTTGCTGGCAAAAGAACAGTATGTCTCTCGGGCTGGGCTAAAGCTGGCATCGGTTGCGCAAAAGCTGGCGCTCGATTTTAGGGACAAAGTGGTGCTGGATGTTGGTAGCAGTACAGGTGGATTCACCGAATACGCCATTACGCATGGTGCCGCCAAAGTCTATGCCGTTGATGTCGGCACCGAACAGTTGCATCCCTCCCTTCGGTCAAACCCCAAAATTGAACTGCACGAGCAAACCGATATCCGTGATTTTAAGCCAGCAGACATTCCTGACATTGTGGTGATGGACGTTTCATTTATTAGTCTTCGCGAAATCCTGCCGCACATTGCTAAAGTTTCCGGCAAAGACACCCACATAATTGCCATGCTCAAACCGCAGTTCGAAGCTGGCCGCGACCAAGTGAACAAAGGCATCATAAAAAACGATCGTGTCCGCCGCCAAATCCTCAAAGATTTTGAGACCTGGGCCATGCAATACTTTGTTATCCGTGATAAACACGACTCCGAAGTCGCCGGCACCAAAGGCAACCTCGAGCGATTCTATCTCTTAAAGAAACTAAACTAGTACTGTCTTGGCTCGTTTCGCACCTTACAGTCTGGAACTGGCGTGCGCGCCGGTATATGTATGTCGTAAGATACGCAAGCGTATTTACGACATACATATACCGGCCCAACCCTAAGTTTCATCTATCGCTTAGCAACAGAAGCGGAGAGGGTGCGAAACGAGGGTCTACAGGTGTGATTTGAGCTTTTCGATATCGAGTAGCAGAACTTTTGACTGGTTGTTTCTAATCAAGCCTTTGCGCTCTAAGTAGGCCATTTCACGGCTGGCGGTCTCACGAGAGGAATTGATGGAACTGGCAATATCCTGATGCCGCAGAGGAGCAGTAATCTGGATACCTTCGGGTGTTTCTTCTCCAAAATGTTTCGCCATGGTAATCAAAAATGAGATAACGCGTTCGCGGACAGAGCGATATTCAAGGTTAAGTAGCCGTTCAGAATGAATGCGGTAGTTCTCGACAACCATGTCCAGAATTGGTGCAAGATTGTTGTCTGGGGAGTAGAGATAATCTTGATAGACTTTTCGGCTAATGCGCCAAACAGTTGTTGGCTCCAAAGCTTCGTAGTTAATGTCGCGTTCTTCGCCAGTGATGGCCCAAATCAGGGGGAAGATGTCGTGGCTTCGGCGGATAATAAGCAGATTCTCTTCGCCGTATTTACTGATGTCATAGGCCTTGACCAGGCCTTCGTCAATATAAAAAACACCCGATGGTTGTTCCCCCGGGCGTATGATTTGCTCTCCCTTTTTGTAGGTCAGCTTAGTGCCAGATTTAAACAGCTTGATCAAAGATTCGACCTGCTGCTTGGTTGCTAACATGTGCGACTATTTTACACCATTTCTTATCTGTTGGCAACCTATGTCACATGAGAAATGTGACAAAAATCTTAAAAATGCGGTGATGCATGGTACGGTACTGTGTCGATCTTGCTGTCATCATAGGGGTACAAGGTGAGAGGGAGAACATTATGATATCACTACAAGAGGTTGAGGCACGCTTGGCCAATGCCGGGCTCAAAAACCGTTACTGGGGCCGCGCTGAAGTGCGTGAACTCACCAACATTATTCTTCCTGACGAGGCAGTGTTTCATGCGGTTAATGGTCGCTATGAAGGCGGGAACGCCTTGCTAGTGGCTACCGATCGCCGATTATTATTGATTGATAAGAAGCCCATGTTTCTGAACCTGCAAGATGTCCGTTACGACAGCATTGCCGAAGTTGATTATTTTGCCCGCCTATTAGACGCTACGGTTGCCATCAGAACCGTCAACAAAATGCTCAAATTTAGAACCATGCGTCAAAATGCTCTGCGCCGTTTGACTACAGCGGTACAAGAAGCGGTTATGGATCTTCGTCAAATTATGAACACCCCCCAGCCGATGACAGCCTACGCTGAAGACCCGACAACCGGCCAGTTATCGCCAGTTAATACCCTCAATTTTGTCCTACCTGGGCACGTGTCGCCTATGGGCATGTCATCCCAGCAGGCCGTTACTTTCCGAAAACGAGTGTCTAAGTTTCACCCAATTGTTTAATTATTAAACCGAAACTCTACTACATCATTCGGTGACATAATGTAGGTTTTTCCTTCGGTGCGAACTTTACCCGCAGCTTTGGCTGCTTGCTCTGAACCGGCGGCGATAAGGTCGTTGTAATCAATCACCTGTGCGGCAATAAAACCCTTTTCAAAATCACCATGAATAACACCGGCGGCCTGTGGGGCAGTGGCGCCAACTGGAATAGTCCAGGCGCGCACTTCTTTTTCTCCGGCGGTTAAGTAGCTCTGTAGTCCCAAAATCTCATACGCCGCATGAATCAGCTGCACCAAGCCTGACTCTTTCACGCCGTAACTTTCAAGTAACTCAACTCGGTCACCCTCGTCCAACCCACGAAGTTCATCTTCCAGCTTGGCATTGACGAATAAGGCTCTAGCAGGGGACACCATCGTCTGTAGTTCGGCTTGTTTGGCGCTGTCTCCGAGCATCGCCTCATCAACATTAAACAAATAAATCACCGGCTTAAGGGTAAGTAGCTGCAATTCTTTGCGCAACCACTCGGCCAGCTCGCCCATCATAAACTGCTCGTAGGCCCACAGCGGTTTGCCGGAATCTAGGGCTTGCTTGGCGCTGGCCAAGAATTCTGCCTGTGGTTTCAGTTTTGGATTGGCACGAGCTTCTTTTTCAATGCGCGGCAAGACTCGCTCCACCGTTTGCAGGTCCGCCAGCACCAGCTCGGTGTTAATGACGTCAATGTCATGACGTGGGTCTCTAGAAGAATCGCTTCGCAAGACGTCGGCATCTTCAAATACCCGTACAACCTGAACAATGGCGTTGCAGGTCCGAATGTGGCTCAAAAACTGATTCCCAAGGCCCTCGCCCTTGCTCGCCCCGGCGACAAGACCGGCAATATCCACAAAACTGACGGTTGCGGGTTTGATGGGGGCACTACCATATAACTGGCTTAAGCTTTGCAGGCGCTCATCTGGCACCGGCACAATACCGGTGTTCGGTTCAATGGTGGCAAACGGATAATTCGCCGCCAAAATGTTGTTGTCTGTCAGGGCATTAAACAGTGTCGACTTCCCAACATTCGGCAGCCCAACAATCCCAATACTTAGCATCTAACCCAACCTGTTCTTGTTTATTTGCTTGTGTTGTGTCTCTTGTATCGCTATGCTCAACATCTAACCCTACCTTGTTTACAGTTAATGAAGTAGCATATGCTGGTATTTTTCCGCATATTCTTACGTTCTCCTTCGTTGCTATTATTTTATCAACTATTTTCCTCACAGTAAAAAGCTTGTCCTCGTAGCCCAGATTATTTAGGTACTTCTTGAATGGCTCTACGGAGGTTTCTAGATCAATCTCTCTTAATTGTGCTAACTTATTGGCTTCAGGCTTATTCATCAAGTCTGTAAGCTCTTTACGGCGTCTGGCGACACTGTTCATCTGGTCTGTATACACAGCTTCTGACATTGTGCCCAGACCCCAAGCTTTAACGTAACGGCGTTCTTCTTGTTCAAGTGCTTTGAGTTGCATTCTCAGCTCATCTTTTTTAGGGCTTTGACCTGCTTGTAACTTCTTTTCTTCAGCGTAACGATCGAGTTGCTGTTGTAACAGGGTAGGGTCTGTCATCAATTCACAGAGTTTAGCCCAGCCAATAGCATCTAGTACCTGCACATTCACACCAGCCTCAAAGCAAGTACGAGGCTTAGGGAATTTCAGCAAGCGATCTGTGCAGCGGTAGTAGAAGTGACCGTTCTGACCCTCGCCAGTTCTTGTAGCTCCACAAGGACAAGATATTAAACCACCAAAAAGATAGGGATTTTTCTTGAAGCGTTGACTGAGCTTACCGTTGCTTTTAATTTGTGCATTGGCTTTCTGGAATAGCTCATCAGTAATGATGCGAGGCACTTCTACTTCAATCCACTCATCACGTGGTCTGGTTTTACGACTGCCTTTTAATGAGTGACGATTCTGATATTTCTTCTGAGTTTTAGCAGTTGGATTTTTTGTTATCACACTTTCTGACTTGTAGTAGTAGTGTTTGCCAGTGTAAGTTTCATTTTTCAGCATGCGATGCAGAGGACCGTTAGTCCAAGTATCACGCTTCTGTTTCTTAGGTTGTATACCTAGATCGTATAAGCGACGAATGACCTCTTTAATTGATACACACTCAACACCAATCCACTCAAAAATCATTCTTACTACTTTGGCTTCTTCTTCGTTAATCACGAATTGACCGTTGATTTTATCTAAGCCTTTGCCCTTGATCGGAATATAATCATAGCCATAAGGAGATTGATAACCCAGCAACTTACCCGAACGTACCTTATTGAGTTTACCAATACGAAAACGTTCTGAAATTTTCATACGTTCGTATTCATGGAATATGCCCATTACACCACCCATGAGCTTTTCTTCTGCTGAAATACCGTTAATGTCGTGCAGGCTCTTAAATGTAATTTCTAAATTGGTTAATTCTTCAATGACGATCTCTTGGTATACATACTTACGGGCTAAACGCCCCTTATCGTAGACATACAAAATATCAAACTTCTTCTCACGTGCATCAGCCCTCATATTATCTAGTGCAGGGCGTTCAAGTATTGCACCTGACCAACCTTCATCAACATACTCACAGCTTTCGAGAAGGGTATTACCGTCATCAATTATGGCTTTTCGTATTTCAGTTAATTGGTTTTGTACAGTTTCTTCATCTTTCTGAAGTTCAGTACTTACTCTTGCGTACAGTGCAGCACGTAACATTATTTTGTTCCCTTCGTTTTTGTTGTGCGTTTTGCGATGAATGAATCTAAAGCCTGTTGACTAATACGATAACCCTTACCGAGTTTTACAGCTTCTAGCTCTCCTTTTTTGATGTAGGTTAGGACACTCTGCCAGTGAAGTTGGAGCAAATCTGCTACGTCCTGTACGGTGTAATATTTTTTGTCTACCATAATACTCTCCATTATAAACATTTATAAATAAATATCAATGACTACTCCTTAGAATCATTTTCTAATTGTTTGAAGTAACGATCAAATAAATAGTTGAACGCTTCTGCAACAGCACTCGTATCACCGTCATCGACGAACTCGTATTCTATAACTGGTGATACGGGTTTACGTGCCATTGTTTAAGCCTTTGGTTGCTCCAAATTAGTAACCCCACCATGCTCACCACTATATTGTTCTGGCTCAATTAGTTGAGGGAAGATAAGTTTGTTGCGTTTATCGTAGGGGTCTTTTTCTTGGGTTATCAAGCCAGCTGCTTCGAGCATCGGTAAGATTTGACGACGAAGAATATCGTCATTAGGCAAGCGATTTTCAAGTTCATAGTGACGATGAATGATCTCTTTGCGACTGACACCAGCATCGTCTCCAATTTGTTTAGAGTTCGGCTCACGATCTGCATTCTTTGCTACATAGATAGGCACAATGTATTTCTTGTAGAACTCGTAAGTATAGGGCGGTATGTTAAGCTCTTGGCTCTTGTTTATCTTTTGCCAAACCTCAAATCCTTGATCAATGTCAGATTGAGTTGCAACTACATTTCCATTATCAGCACGGCGATACCAGACATTAAGCAGGGTTATGCACTTGATAATTGATAGAAGGTGGCTCACATCACGCTGGTGACGTGGCTTAGTTGATTGAACATGGCTTAAGAAGCGACGCTCAATGATATTGGGGTCGGGTACTACAATGTCGTCTACGTGCTCTTGTTTAATCGCCAGTACACGGTCTTTAAGTTGCTGACGTTCTGGGCTTGCCTCAATTTTCGCCAAGAACTCAGCTTTGTTGGCATTACGGAGCGTAGCCATATGCACACCCTCTTGTACTTTTTCAATAGTTGTTTCGGGGCTCAACAATATCGCACGAGTCGCTTCTTGCTCATCGAGACGCATACCTGCTGAACAAAAAATTGTTGCAGGAAATCCACGAATAATAATGTTTTTCGCACGGTTAGAACCTTTTTGGTTCTTATCTGTTATCTTGTAAGAAATCTCTTTCTTGTCATGAGACATTACAGGACGTAAGTTCTCCTGCAATTTGGGATTTGGCTGCTCAAGAAACACTAGAATCTTACGCTCAAGATCAACAATGTAGCAGTTACGATCCTTATCAAAGCTGGCGTTATCATGGAAAAACGCCGTTGGTGATGCACCACCAAATTGACGTACATCTGCATCTGGGAAGTATTGAGCTACTTGGGTTGGAATGTAGGTCTTACCAGTCGATGACGGTGCATTGAAGCTTACATTTAGCTGACTGTCTTCTGTGTAGGCTGATAGCATGCACAAGAAGCTGACTAGCTTATTCTCGTTGTCATGCTTGATTGTTAGATCGAGCACTGATGCTAGTTCTGAAGTTGTAATTTCTTTGAAGGTACTGACATCTATCGGTTTTGGACCAGAGCGTAATTCTGCATACTTATCAAATAGATCGCTTGGATCAGCGTTTGGTAATTTGAAGTAATCTGTAATATCGCCATGTGCACCAACTTCGTGGGGGAGGGAAATTTGCAGTACTGAAGTTGAGGGTAGTGCTTGCGATAGTTTTTCGATAAGCTCGTTAGCACCTTGTTCGCCAGCCTCATCGTTATCGAAGCATATGTATAAATGACGCACAGACGTGAGCTGATCAATCCATTCTTGTTTGAAGGTACGAGCACCAGCAGTAGAAGATATGGCTGGTATACCAAATGCACGCAATACTAAGCAATCAAATTCACCTTCACAAATTACTAGTTGGTCAGGTTTTTCTTTTAAGATTTCAGCATTGAATATTGCACCTTCACCACCAGTAGACATATATTTTGCACTTCCAGAAGCTACGAAAGGGTCTTGACGTAATTTCATGAATTGCACAGTGCCAGAAGCATCACGAACGGGGATCGTTACCCAGCTCTTACCGTAGAATTCGCCGTAGCCTAGTTCATAATCATCAATATCTTCCTCTAGCAATAAGCGATCATTTTTCAGCCACTCACGAATGTTTAGTGGCAGCTGATTGTGGTATTTTGTAGCTAATTTCGTAGGGCTAGAGGGTTGGTCAAAAGTTTGACGGGTGAGAGTTTCAGGAGTGATTCCGAATGCTTTATTTAAGCCATTCATACCGCCATTTTCTCCGCACTTGTGACAATAATATTGACCCGTATTGGCATTTATATATAAATGGGCTTCATTCCCACGGCTATCAGCATCGCAGTCGTTGAAAATACAGTGGGTGATTAGTTCATTGCCACGTTCACGAAAATCTATATTGCTGTCTTTGAGCATGTCTTTAATGTTTTGAGTAGGGTAGGAATTCATAGCGAACTCCACAGAATCATCTGATAGTTTAAGTTCATGATTTCGGCAATGAATTTATCTTCATCTATCTGTAGTAGGCGTTTACTCCAATCATTAGCAGCTTGCTCGATGCTGCTGGTTATCTTGAAATGATAAATAAAGCTTGAGTTGAGGCTACGACTACGTTTTTTGGTGGGGTGCATACTTATCATTTCGTAACCTTTGCTTAGAAGTGCAGCAGCCAATGCTAAATCCTCAGTATCAAAGGAACTGATGCCTTCATCGATTTTTCTTATTACTTTCTTCATTTCTTGTGTCCTTTCTTAAGACGCACTGAACAGACCGATAGAGCACAATGCCTTACCGAATCGTTCTTAATAATTGATTTCTGACCACCAAGTTTTCTAACTTAAATGTGTCTATTTTAATTTTACGCAGCCAGAAGAAAACCCGCTTGGTACGCTGAATTAGTCTGAAAAACAGACTCTTATTCTGAGTTATTCTGAGATTTTGGTGCTTGTTTCGGCTATTATCGCAATTTGTTGATCTGTAAGATTGGTTGTTTTTCTCACCCGAATACTTTTTGGTGAAGTAGTCATGAAAGGACTGAGTGCGTTATTTTTACCAAAAATCGATTTATATGTATCGTTATTGAAATTACTCAATCCAAATACACTGATGCCTGCTTTTTTCATTTCTACTTTGAGATCGTCAAGGTTGACATCTTGATTGGGGTGTTTAGCCAAACAAAATGAAATAACGTTGTACGCCAGACCTTCTCGCATAGGAGTTAAGTAATACTTAGTATCGCCAATAGTAATCACGGGTACTACAATGCTTTCAAATGATAACTTTGCGTACATTTTATCTAGCTCAGCCTTAAATGTAGCGACGTTTTTATCTGATTCATCAATTATTGTTTTCATTTCTGGGGTGAGATCGGGTATTTTTTTACCAGCTTTAATACACAGTCTGCTGACGCTTGAGTTATGTGCTTCACCATAGTCTCCTCCGCTGTGGGTGAATTCTATAGCTGGTACAAATTCGTGGGCTTGCTCTAAATTATCTAGTACACGCCAGCAGATACCTCCTCCAAGTTTTTTTAGTTCTGGCTGACGATCATATATTTGTTTTAGCTCATCTACCATTAAGATGTAGCTACGGTTGACGGCTGAAAGGTCAGGGGTGCTTCTATTATCAACAACCATAGTGAAGATATTGATCACACGATCATTCAGAATTTTCGCTAGTGCGTAATCGTTGGCAGTATCGGTATTTTTGCTCATTTGCTAACTATTATAAGTGATTTGCAACATCTAGCAGAATAGCCAATCTGTCATAATTAAAAGAGAAGGCTGAAACAAAAAATGAGGTTAAGTTAATGATAAAAAATAGAATTAGTAATAGGCATAAGGTTACCTACCTGACTTTAATTAACATTGCTGATGATATACAGCGTAATGCTACAGTGACCGAGACATGTCGAAAGAATAATATTTCAAGAGACACATTCTACCGATACTTGAAAAATGAACCTGAATTTACTGAGCTTATAATTAAAGCGTATAAGTACCAGAGCGAAGTACCTACACCATTTTTTACAACCCGTTGATCTGACAGTTATGCGAAAACTCCCTTACTTTTGTGGGGTTATCTTCAATTTTGTGTAAGATCACTACTCCTGTTAGTATGAAAATATGACACGAGAAAAAAGAAGAAAACCGCAGCTTGAGACTGATGAAATAATTACGGTAATCTTACCCGTTATCAACAGCTAAATCTGGAAAAAAATTTGTAAGCAGTTGCACTACATTTTTACTGATGTAAAAAGTGAACGACATAACCTCAAATAATATACCCTCTAGGATCTACATAGAGGTCATAAGAGGTGTTTTTGGACAAAAGTTGAGTGTAGGTGTGTTCTCACAAAAGCAGACATAATTTCAAAACCTTTCCTAATATACTTTCTGCTCTGTAAAGACTTAGGCTAACAAGCTATAATTATCTATATGCAAGAAAAACATGATGAAGTCATTGAGGGTGTTGAAAATAATGAACAGAAACCTACCAAAAAGCACAAACTAGGTAAGCGTTCGAAGATAGTAGTAGCTCTGTTAGTCGTCGCTGTGCTTTTACCTCTATCTTATGCTGGCTATGTATATGCTGCTTCACCTGACGTTATTCGTAAACCCAAGCTAGAACACTATCATTTTAGAATGCAGGTATTGGTTGACGGTAAAGCGGAAGACTTTAGTACTCAGGGCTACCAGACAGGCTACGCCAAAGACCAATGTAACGCTAACCTGCCAGAACAGCCTATTCACTTCCACGACAATAAAGACCAGTTTACCCATATTCACTGGGAAGGCATGACAGGCGGTATGGTTATGAAGTATTACGGTTGGGACTTTATAGGTGGTATGAAAAATGCACTGGGCTATAAGCTAGATAATCCGAAAGACCCGCAGAAAGTAACCACGCACGGTAACTACCTGCCAGCCATTCCGAACGATGCAAGGTTCTATATTTATACTGGTGATGAAAATGGCTATCAAGAAAAGAACTTTGAGGATTGGAAAAACCAAGACCTTGAGCAGTTCTTTAATAAGACCAGCAACTTCCCAGCTCACGAACAAAACAAACAATCTAGCTTATTAGATAAAGTCTTCCCTAAAGCTAATGCTCATGGCGGCGAAGATGACGGCAATGATGGTGAGCCTGGCGAAGAAACCGAACAAGAAAAGCTAACTCGTATCAATAATATGGTAGGAAATGTCGTTATTTTTGTGCAAAAAGACAAGCCTACCGACCAGCAAATTAAAGAGCGTTTTAATGACCTTGAACCACTTACGGACAGTACATGCGGCGGTTAAGCAAAATCACTTTGAAAACATTTGCCACACTTTTTGTAGGTGTGCTTTTGCTCACTTGCTCATTGGGTGTTTTGTCTTCACACACAGGTGAGGCAAGCCAGCAGAAAGTAAGTTGTAGTTCGTCTTGTCATTCTCATGGACAATCAACAGCTATAAACAGTCAAGCTAATAAAGACGAAGATGATAAAGAGCCTACGCCACCACCGTTTAGCTGGTTTCAAATACCCGCCAACCTAGCGTTGTTATATGTAATGCCAGTTTTTGGTGTTTTATGGTTCGTTAGTAATAAGCAAAAGATACTACTGACCACGCAACTCAGATTTTGAGATTACTTAAGTATCCAGAGTAATTTTAAAAATAAGGAGTTTGTTATGAGCGGTAAAGGATTTTGGATTGTATTAGCGGTAATTTTAATAGGCTTCATTGGTGTTATAACCTATACCAAAAAAGATAAAGCGGCAGAGAGTGGCTCAACAGCTAGTTCGCAAGGCTCGCAGAACTATTACGGCAAAATGGATAGCCCCGTTACTATTACGGAGTTTGTAGATTTTCAGTGTGAAGCTTGTTATGCCTACTACCCGTATGTTAAGCAAGTAAAAGAAATTTACAAAGACAAAGTACGTTTTCAAGTACGTAATTTTCCTATAACATCAGGGCATCAGTTTGCTTTCCAAGCTGCCAGATCAGCGGAGGCTGCTGCACGACAAGGCAAGTTCTGGGAAATGCACGACAAGATTTTTGAAGGACAAAAACAATGGGAGCAAACCCAAAACCCACAAAGCTACTTTGATCAATACGCCGAAGATATTGGCTTAGACATGGAAAAATACCGTACTGATCGTGATAGTTCAGATGTAGCAGCCGTCATCAATAAAGACTTGGCAGATGTGAAAGAAATCGGTGGAACTGGGACGCCAACTTTTGCGATAAATGGAGTGAAAGTAGACAAAACAGAGCCTAGTGTAGAAGGACTTTCCAAGATGATTGACGATGCACTTGCAAATCAAGGTGGAAGCAATGAGTAGTAAAAAGAAAACAATACTGTTTTTTCTCCTCCTATTTTTTACAGCCGTAATTACAATTGCAATACAGGCAGCAGTTCAGAGCAGCACCTCAAAAAACGATCAGGAAAATACCGCTGCGTCTGCTCACGATGAAACAAACAGCGACGGTCATCATAATAGCGACAGTGAAGAATTAGGTGACGTAGTTGATTTGACGAATCAAAACGAAGTCTCAATGGACATAAAAGATTTTAAGTATGAGAAATCGAACATAAAGATAAAAAAAGGTACGAATGTAACGTGGACTAATCAAGACGAAGTCCAGCACAATGTAATGCAAGAACACGAAAACGATAATGACGCTCACGATGCACCGTCTAAAGATGAAGAAAAGCCTGATGTTTTAGCAAGTCGATTGCTATCTAGAGGAGAAAGCTACAGTTACACGTTCAATGAAGTCAGCACTAGCCCATACCACTGTTCTCCACACCCCTATATGAAAGGCTCGGTAACTGTCGTTGAATGATCAAGACTTCTCTAATGTTAATAGCGTAAAAAAGCATAAGATAATTTTTGCGATCGGGGTGTTTCTTGTAGTGGTTTTAATGACTCTGGTTTCTTTACGAGTAATTTCAAAGATACCTGATACACCAACAGAATCGGTTACTGAGTCTACCACACAAACGCCTAGCAGTGATCCGTTAGCTTCTATGATTCAGCCTGTACAAGGTGCTGTAGGAGATGAGTTTGATGCGAAATACGTCGAGTTATTATTTGTGCATAATGCAATCAGTACAGCAATGGCTAATTTAGTTAAAGATAGCCAAGATAAGGAGATTCGAGAATTTGCAGACTATATAATACGCTCAAATGTGGCAAGTAATGAAAAACTTCTTACGTGGTCTAAAGATCTGAAGGCAAGTACTAGTCCACCGAAACAAACAGACGTAGACACGATTGTTGCAAACCTGACAAGCAATTCAGGTGAGGAGCGGGATCATCAGTTCGTTTTGGATATTATTGACCATCTAGCGGGCTCAACAACGTTGTCAAAGTATGCAATATCTAATAGTGACAACAGCGAAATTAAGAATTTTGCTAATCAACTAATTACTGATGAAAGTACTCAAGCTGAGACTTTTCAAAAATGGGCACGAACCGTCAGTTTCGATAGCGATGACAGACAAACTTTTAACCATGACAAGCATGATAATTATTAAATGATGAGGGGGATAATAACGTGGGTAAGATAAGAATCTTTGTCAGTCTCAATGCACTTTATGAAGATGAAGTAATGTCAGACACTTTAGAGCTAAGGTTGTTGAATAAATATGCCAATTGATACTGATGCTGCAAGGGCTTTAATGGCGGATAGTCTCGGCTTTCATATCATTTTTGCGTTGCTTGGTGTTGGATTGCCATTGGTAATATTGCTTATAGAACAGCTTGGGTTACGAAGAAAAGACCCGCTTATTTTAGAGCATGCCAAGCGACTATCTTACGCTACGGTAATCTTGGTTGTTGCAGGCGTAGCATCTGGTACTATCATTTCAATTCAAATGTCACTAATGTGGGGTAACTTGATTGAGTTCGGTGGCCAAATTATGGGACTTGCTTTCGGTTGGGAAGGTTACGCTTTTATGTTGGAGGCTGTGTTCCTTGCGTTTTATGTTTCTACCTGGGGTATAATAAAGGGCTGGAAGCATTGGTTGCTAGGCGTACCTGTAGCTATTGGCTCGTTTGGGTCAGCATTTGCAATTACTCTTGGCAATGCTTGGATGCAGAATCCAGGTGTGCTTAATGTTGTTGAAGGCGTGGTACAGACCGACAATCCAGTACGAGAATTGTTCACTAAAACCGCATTCTTTATGGTTAGTCATTCGGTTGCTGGCTATTACCTTGCCACGCTACTGTGCGTACTTGGGATTTATGCCTTTTATACATTGAAATTTAAGCCTAGCGGCAAAGACCAAAATGCTGTCAGGCAGATTATGTTTCGTCTGTCGGCTACTGCGGTGTTCTTTGTTGCTGTTACTGCAGTGCTTGGACACTTCCAGTCGCAATACTTAGCAGAGTCGCAGCCCAGAAAGTTCGCAGCGATAGAACTAAACGAGGAAACTCGTACGAACGCACCGTACATTATTGGGGGACACTGGAAAGAGGACGGCACAGTTGAAGGCGGTATTCGTATACCAAATATGCTAAGTATCTTGGCTGGCAACAGTCTATCTACGGAGGTTAAAGGTTTACAAGACTTCCCGAAAGATACGTGGCCAATGCTTTTTGTGAATATCTTGTTTGAGTCAAAGTTGCTCCTAGTCGCCATTGTATCTAGTGTGTCAATTTTGTTTACGGTATTACATTATAAAAGGCTAAACGAAAAGTACCGTGCTTGGCGATACAAAAAACCACTACTTATTGCGTTATTGCCGCTCGGTCCATTAACGATAATAATCGTAGAACTTGGCTGGATGGTAGCAGAATTTGGTCGCCAACCATTCGTGGTTAATGGCTATATGCGTACTGACCAAGCCTTTTCGGGACAGATAGGCTCATGGGGTTACATATTCCCAATACTATTCGTAGTTCTCTTTATTGTTACCACAATAGCCCTCTGGTTGCTGTTTAAGAAACAGGGCAAAATTAAACCAGCGAAAGGCTTGCTGTAGTGTCTGCCCTCTGGTTCGTTGTCGTGCCACTAATGGTTTACATACCGATGTTTCTAGTTGAGCTGTATATTGCATTTCGTCGCATCGGTAAGCCATTAGACAAGGGGGGTGAGTATCTTCATGCCACTTGGGAGGCAACCCATACTTTTCTGGTATTGGCACTCAACTATTTTATGTGGTTATACAGTTCAGCAATAGTTGATGTTGCGAGGTCAGTATTTATCCCGCTCATAATGTTTGGTGCTGTTTTTATTGTTCGGGCAATCCTGTACATTTACTTGTTCTATATAAAAAAATCTACCAAGCCCAACCTAATAGCGGATTGGGCTTTTGCCTTGTGCCATGTCGTAATGCTTGTCTGTATAAGTTACGTAACTATTACGACTGCCCAAATACTGCTTGGCGGTGACTATGAATCAAATCACATCCTACTACCATTGTTGTATCCAGGGCTATTTTTGATGATTCCGCTAGTGAGTGTGCCGCTTTACTTCTTGTACAAGACGAGGGGCAAATAGACTATGGATAGGATCACAATTTTTGCTGCTCAATATTTGATATACATAATAGCGATTACTATACTTTTTTACGTATTACTTAGGTTACCAAGAGGCGAACTAAAAACATTTATCACCTTGTGTGGTATGGGCATAGTAGCGGCATTCATTATGGTTAAGGTAGCTGGAAGCATTTACTACAATCCACGTCCATTTGTAGACGGTAATTTTATGCCATTATTTCCGCACAGCTCTACAAACGGCTTTCCTTCAAACCACACAGTAGCGGCAGTTCTGGCTGCGTTATTGTTATGGCGGTATAGTAGAAATGTTGCAGTAGGATTGTTTATCGCTGCATGTTTAGTTGGACTGGCTAGGGTATTAGCTAGCGTTCATCACATAGAAGACATTATCGGGGGCATTGTCATAGCAACCTTTGC
This sequence comes from Candidatus Saccharimonadota bacterium, assembly GCA_018499905.2. Lineage (GTDB taxonomy): Bacteria > Patescibacteriota > Saccharimonadia > Saccharimonadales > AQU-01 > AQU-01. The sequence goes on from JAHBAU020000007.1 coordinate 66,387, forward strand.
AGCTTTATTCGCTAACCTAGTACTTCACCATATTTCGAATCGTAAAGTATCCAAGACAGATAACTGATAGAATTACACTATGGCACACTCACACAAAACAGAAATAAAAGACGGTAGTATAAAGTTCGGGCTTGTCCTCAACAGTTTGTATACGATAGTTGAGTTTGGCTTTGGTTTATTTACAGGCTCTCTAGCTTTAATTGCCGACGCTACACATAATCTCACTGATACTTTTACGCTAAGTGTTTCTTATGGTGCTAATCGGCTGGCAAGACGTGAAGCAAACGAGAGCAAAACATTTGGATATGGACGTGCCACAATCCTTGCGGCATTACTCAATGCCAGCGTAATGATTGCAGTCGCAGTCTTTATTGCTTTTGAAGCTATACAGCGATTACAGAACCCTGTAGAGATTGAGGGTGGTATTGTTGCAGCAGTTGCAGCAGTAGGTATAGTGGTGAATGGCTCAATAGCTTATGTGCTGTCAAAGAACCGTAAAGACCTGAATATGCGGAGTGCCTTTATAGATATGGCATTCGACGCTTTATCTTCGTTTGGAGCAATGATAGCTGGTTTGATTATGTTATTCACAGACATACTGTATGTAGATAGTGTAGTTGGCTTACTAATTGCAGGACTCTTGCTATACAACACGCTTAAAATACTAAAAGAAGCGGTGCAGATATTACTTGAGGGAACTCCCAAAGACTTAGACATAACAGCCATCACACAAGCAATAAATGATACAGATAAAGTACTATCAGTTGATGATATGCACGTCTGGACGATACGTTCTGGTTATAACGCACTTAGCTGCCACATTGCTATTGATGAAAAAGACCTAACAGAAAGTCGCAATATAGTAGAGTCAGTAAAAGCCAAGCTACGGAATGTACACGATATTCAGCACGCTACTATTGAAGTTGAGCTAGAAGACTGCACCACACACGAAGAACACGAAAGCCACTAGAGCAGTTAAGACGTACTAGCAGACGAAATAATCACGGTAATCTTATTCGTGATTGATAGCAATAATTGAGGGGAAAAAATTGTGAGCAGATACTTTACATTATTCTGGTTCAAAAAGTGAACGACATAACCTTAAATAATCTACCCTTCAGAAGTTACACAGAGGTCATAAGAGGGGTGTGATGACAAAAGATAAATAAGTTGACTAATACCCCTAGGGGGTATTAAGATAATTGTATGAGAACTGACATCAAAAAACGGGCAAGCCACCGCACTAAGATTATTGAAGGCCAGATCAAGGGCTTGCAGAAAATGATTGATAACGAAGACTATTGCATGGACATACTGACTCAAAGCCTTGCTATTCAGAAGTCACTCTCCTCTCTTAATAAGCTAGTTTTAGAAAATCATATAACCACTCACATCACTGATATGCTTGCTTCTGGAAAAGAAAATGAACAAACAAAAGCTCTGGATGAACTTATGAAACTTTACGAGCTTAATAACATTAGGGGTAAATAACTTGAAGCACCTATTCGCCCTTAAGAACATAGCCGTAATAGTTGCGGTATTGTTTCTAAATTCAGTAGCTTCTTTAGCTCACACTTCTGCAATGCCAGCAATGACGCATGAGGTGAATGGTGGTATGAAGTACAGCTCAAGTGATTCTGCCTCGTGTGCCACGCTGTGCCGAACAGCCGTGCTTAATAAAGATGAATCTATAGATTCTGATTATGACGAAGAAAATGATGAACCTGCCGTACCTTTCTATTTGCTTACCAAAGCTGAGCAGTTTAACGACAACACAGTAAACCAAAAGATATATGCAGAATCCGTAAAGCCACCACCTAAGATACCGATATATATTCTCTACGGTGTCTTTAGGGTTTAGGATTCGTTCTACGCTTTAACGACATTCTTAAATTTAATCTGGAGAACATATGAAAAAGAATAAAAGTAATAAGAACAACATCATTGTAGTGGCGATTGTCGCCATAGTAGCGATAGCAGGAGTCAGTATCTATGCTATGAGTAATGATGATGGGATGATGGGCGACAACAATATGATGGGTAATAACTCATCACAACAAGCAAGTTCAAGCAGTCTCGTAGACAAGAACTCAGCTGAATACAAAATGTACATCGAACTTACTAGTGATGACTATGACCGTATGTTTATTGCCAATATGATTGAGCATCATAAGGGTGCTGTCGACATGGCAGAACTAGCGTTAACCAATGCAAAACACCAAGAGCTAAAAGATATGGCTAATAACATCATAGCGGCTCAAAGCAAAGAAATAACAAACATGGAAGCTTGGCAGAAGGATTGGGGATACCCAAGTAGTAGCGGTGAGATGATGATGGATCACTCGGCAATGGGTATGATGGCTGATATGGGTCAAATGACTGAAGAGCTAAAGAGTTTAACGGGCGATGCTTTTGACAAGGCTTTTTTGGCTTCAATGATTGAGCACCACCAGTCGGCAATAAATATGGCTTACCCAGGTCAGACAAATGCTAAGCACGATGAGGTAAAAACATTAACACAGGCAATCGTAGACGCTCAGAGTAGTGAAATTGCCCAGATGAGGCAATGGCAAAAAGACTGGGCTTACTAGGTTAAAGTACTATGGACCATTCTCAACATGAACACCACCGAACGGAGCATCAGGAGCACGACAAACATGCTGGTCATTCAGTAGCAATGTTCAAAGATAAGTTCTGGTTGTCATTGTTACTAACTATACCCGTGCTCATATATAGCGAAATGATACAGCACTGGCTCGGCTTCACGCCACCAGCATTTCCTGGCTCGCAATATGTGCCGTTTGTGTTTAGTACCATCATCTTTTTCTATGGCGGAATTGTGTTCATAAAGGGTGCTATTAGTGAGCTAAGGGCTAGATTGCCAGGGATGATGACACTTATCAGCTTGGCAATTATCACAGCCTACGCATACAGCGTTGCTACACAGTTCTTCATTGACGGAGAGGGTTTCTTTTGGGAACTCGCAACCCTAGTAACAATTATGTTGCTAGGGCACTGGCTAGAAATGGCTTCAGTCGCAAAAGCTGAGAATGCCCTAGACGCAATATCACAGTTGCTACCTGACAAGGCAGAAAAGCTAGTCAATGGCAAACCAAAACAAGTGTTAGTTAGTGAGCTTAGTGTTGGTGACTTAGTACTAGTACGTCCAGGAACAAGAATACCGATTGACGGTGTAATAACAGACGGTAGCTCATCGATTGATGAAGCGGCTATTACAGGTGAATCAAAGCCTGTAAGTAAGACAGTTAATGATGAGGTTGTTGCAGGTACAGTGAATCAGGACGGCTCAATAACAGTGAAAGTTACCAAGCTAGGAGACGACACAGCACTAGCAGGAATTATGCGACTAGTTGCCGAAGCCCAAAGCTCAAAATCTAATGTTCAAGTGCTGGCGGATAAAGCAGCTTTTTACCTAACGATCATAGCTATAAGTACTGCTATTGTTACTTTCGTTTACTGGTTGGTTGCTAAAGATATGAATTTCGCTCTAGAACGAGCCGTTACGGTACTAATTATTGCTTGTCCTCACGCACTTGGTTTGGCGATACCTCTAGTTGTATCAATATCAACTGCATTATCAGCAAAGAATGGATTACTCGTTCGTAAAAGACTGGCTCTTGAATCAGCACGTAAATTAGATTGGGTGCTATTTGACAAGACTGGCACACTGACTAGAGGCGAACACGGCGTTACAGACATATGGGCTACAAAAGGCTATAACAAAGAAGACATAATCCATCTCACTGCAAGCCTTGAGCAAAACAGTGAACATATTGTTGGTAAAGGCATTGTACGAAAAGCCGAAGAAGACCATATTCATCTAGATAAAGTAACCAATTTTAAGGCTTTGCCAGGTCTAGGCGTGCAAGGTTCTCTACATGGTAGTGAAGTGTATATTGCAGCCAGCTATCGATACGTTGAAGAAAACAAGCTAACAGTTCCTGCTGACATAGCTAAAGTAGTTAAGCAAGCTGCAGAAGAGGGCAAAACAGAGGTTTATCTGATAAAAAATAATAAAGTTGTTGGAGCATTAGGATTAGCCGACATAGTACGTGAACAATCTAAGCATGCCATAAGAACACTCAGAGAAATGGGTATTAAGACAGCTATGATTACAGGTGATTCTGATGAGGTTGCAGCATATGTATCAAAGCAGCTTGGCTTGGACCAGTACTTTGCAGAGGTTAGACCAGAAGACAAGGCTGCCAAGGTAAAGGAATTGCAGAAAAATGGACAAAAAGTCGCTATGGTAGGAGATGGTATCAATGACGCACCAGCCCTTACACAAGCAGACATAGGCATAGCTATTGGTGCGGGTACTGATGTGGCTATTAAGTCGGCAGATATTATTCTCGTAAAAAGCGATCCCCAAGACGTAGTAAAGGTAATAAACCTATCAAAAGCTACGTATAGGAAAATGAGCCAGAATCTAGTTTGGGCTACTGGTTATAACGTCTTTGCGATACCTTTGGCTGCTGGTGTGTTGTATGGAGCTGGCATAGTGCTTGCCCCTGCACTTGGAGCAATCCTAATGTCGGTTTCAACAGTTGTTGTAGCAATAAACGCACAATTACTTCGCAAAGCAAAGCTTAGTTCATAAGTAGAATACGTCGTTGGTGGCATTAAAGTTTACTGAATAGGCTTAGCACTACGCTTACTATCTACATTAAAATGCCACACATCGTCATGTTCATACCTTGCAAGTGCAATGGTAAGATTAGGTGCAGTTGGCTTACTAAGATATATGACTCTTGCAATATCTAATGCTGGTAGTTGATACCAGACTACGTATACATCCGCAAATACCTCTATTGCTTGTTTTGCACCCTTGCGGATTCCTTCAATCTCTATCTCACCTGCTTGACTGTATATATTTACAATCAATGCACAGTTATCAGGATAATCAGCACGCCTAGCAGCCTTCTTGTTGATTTGTGTAATTACGTGAGCATTGCTTACCTTTGTTGCTGGAAAATAGCCCTGCACCATTACCTGCTGGACAAGCATTTTTGCGTGAGCTTGATCATGCCATATAGCACCGTCTGATAATACATTTTCAGTCTGAGCCTTTGCAGAATCTTCAATACCTACGAAGGCTTGGTAAGTGTTTTTTGTACCTGCTTGCTCTGCAACCCATTGATAGTACGAAACAACAGCTCCAAGACCCATTAGCTCACCTGCGTTAAGGTCGATGGTTGTACCGCTTGCAAAATTCGCTGGCAAATCAATTGAGTTTAATTTAGCAATGGGACGATTATTGAGCAGTAAGCTTATCTTGTCTTTCGTAGACTTACCGTCGTACATACCTAAGACTATCTTAATTGCGTTATCTGGGTGTAGACCAACTCCATCAAAATTCATACTAACAGTATACTGCTAATCAGTGGAGCGTGGCTTGGCCATGGCCAAGAATTAGCGTTGTGGTATGGAGTATTAAATATAGTGGTGAGTGTGGTGGGGTAGCAAAAATCTGGGAAAAAAATTTTCGCAGGGTTACCAACCTATATTTTGGGCAAAAAGATGAAAGAACATATTCCTGAGTATTTACCACTTACCGCCAGCAGTTTCTTGTAGTTCTTTGATCTGTTGAGGAGTGTAGCCACGTGTTCTTTTATCTAGTGGAGGCATCAAGAAGGTTATATCGAATGGTATGGTTGCGTCTTGTGAATACCAATAGATAAGCTCATAGGTGTGCATTATATCCGACAAATCCTCTTGGGTACATTGAAGTGTTTGCAAAATCAATGTAATTGTCAGGATTCGTTCATAAATCAGTTGCTATACTAGAGGATAATTAGCATAAGTAGAATCTATGAAATTTCTTTCGAAGCAGTTTTTTATTGTTGTTATGGTGCTACTCATTGTGGCGGCTTCGGCTTCGACGTGGTATGCAGTCACCCAGTCTGGGCGCCAGCTTAAAGATTCATTGCTCGGCCGTGTTTCTTCCATGAGCGCCTTCGTCGACCCATCACTTATCCAAGCACTGAAGGGGGATGAGACAGATCTGGAACGCCCAGAGTATGCTGAGCTCAAGAAGAGTTTAAAGTCTGCAGTAAGGTTGAATGCCGATGTCCGTTTTGTCTACCTCATGGCAAAAGACCAGGACGGTGTGTACTTTTTAGCAGACTCGACCGATCCGACAAGCGAGGACTACTCGGCGCCAGGTGATCGTTACCCAGAGGCATCACCTGAGCTTATTGCCAGCTTTGACAGAGCTGACGAATTTATTGAAGGCCCGGCTAGCGACTCGTTTGGGACGTGGCTGTCAGGGCTTTCGCCAGTATACAATGCAGAAGGCACTGTCATTGCGATGCTTGGTATGGACATCGACTATTCTGTTTATGAAGCCCAAGTAACAAGGGCGGCTCTCGTCCCGATTGGCATATTCCTCTTCTTGATAAGCCTAGACTTTTTTGGTGTGTATGTCCGACGACAGGAGCAGGACGCCGCTAACCTTAAGGCCGAACTTGTATCGATTGCTTCCCATGATCTGCGTTCGCCACTCACTGGCATAGAGTGGGCTGCAAAGGCCATTGCCGAAAACCCACAAGATGAAAACAACGCCCGAGAAATGGGAATTGCCGTCGCCACCACTACCACCGAACTACGCAATACCGTGAACACCATTTTGCAGATGGCTGTCGAAGGACGGGGGATTGACACCGGTATTCATAAAGAAATCCTCAGCCTCAAGCAGCTACTGACTGAATCGGCTGATGTGTTTCGGTTGCCTGCACAGTCGCACAAAACTAAAATTATCCTGAGTACATCGGTGACTGACGAAATTAGCGTGTTTGTCGACAAAGAAAAATTCAAACGTGCCTTGTCGAACCTTATTAATAATGCGGTCAAATACACACGGCCAGACACTGAAATTTCCATTGAGTACGAGCTAAAGGATAACCAGCATGTTATTGGCATTCGCGACCAAGGAGTCGGTATACCGGTTGCCGATCAAGAAAAAGTCATGGCAGGTTATCATCGGGCGGCTAATGTCGCACGTTCTGGGATTGAAGGAACGGGTCTGGGCATAATTCTTACGAGAAAAATCATCGAAGCCCATGGCGGAACACTGACATTTGAAAGCACCGAGAATGTCGGCACTTGCTTCTACATACACCTACCAGCGTCCGAGCAGGCTTAAAACGAGTTACACTTAGATATAGTTACGAACGGTGTCAAACAGGGCGTTTACGTCAAAATCATTTTTGTTGAAGTATTCGTACACACCTAGCTGTAGGGCGCGGTTCACTTTTTCGACTGTTTCGTCAGAAGTTAAGATAATCGCTGGCCAGTGTTTGCCTTGTCTGCGCAAGCTATCAATTAAATCCAACCCGCCAATGCCTGGCATGTTAAGATCAACAATCATCAGACCAAACTCTTCTTTTTTGGCTGTTTCAATTGCACTCTGTCCGTTTTCGCACTCCACCACCTTGTAACCAGCAACTGTGAGCTGACGACTCACGGCGTTACGAAATGCTTGGTCATCGTCTACGAGTAAGATTGTGTGATTCATAGCATTGAGTATAAGTCATTATTACCAGTCAGGCGAAATCAATCTTTGTAATCACTTGACCTAAGGAGTGGTCCTACAAGCCGACGACGTAGTTGAAAGCGCTTCTCTGGCCGTTAAAGTAGTTGCTGGTGTCGTTCCAAAGTTCGATAAGCAAAGTGGGGATGCCGTGTTTGTCGTGCAGCCAGTCTTCGAAGGCGCCGGTTGTATCGTAGTTAAAGGTGGTGCCGAGTTCGCTGTTTTTTCGGGCCCACAAACCAGACTTTTTACCGTAGTTATACGTGATGTCCCAAGAGTTGCCGGATTCGTTGGCAATCACCATGCCGCCCGATGAGTGATAGGTCAGCACTAACACCGGATCTTGGGCCAGGACATAATTAGCCAAGGCGCTGGATTCTGGTTCGCTTAACGGTGCGGTGCCGCCGCCGTAATCTAAGAACTCACCGTTTGGCATGCTCACCCCAGGTTTCCAGCTGTTAGAAGGGAAATTGCGGTTGAGGTCAACGTTGTTGGCATTGGTTCGGCGATTCTGGGCATAGCCGTCGGGGTTTAGATTAGGAATAATGATGATGCTGTTGCTGCTGGCGATTGTGCTGGGGTTGGCTTCTAAATGATCAATAAGAGAATTCAGCGTGTAAACCGAGCTTTTTTCGTTGCCGTGGGTGCCGCCAACAAAGATGATGTTTTTGCCGCCGCTGCCAAAACGGTAGGCGTTTATGCTGCGCCCCAACACACTGGAACCAATGCTAAATACTGTCTGGCAGGTGGTGCGTGAGCCGTACTGCCACGCCTGGCCGCCGCCAATACCGTAATTGTTTATGAGGCCAGCCTGTACCCGGACGGTAAAGCTCACACACTTGCCTAAGGCTGCCGGTGTAATGAACAGCTGGTTGCCTGAGGCCGACACGCCAGCGGTAATTGGTGCGCCATTGGCCTCAACGGAGACAAAACTAGCGAAGTTTTGGCCGCTCTGCAGAACGCTGTCAAACGTGATGCCAATTTTGGTGCCGGGAGCTACTTTATAACTACCAATGCTGACACCGCTCACTTTGGGCCCGCCGGAAGTCGTAAACGGCAGAACGTATGGTGCGGCCAGCTGGCTTTGGTCGGTAGCTTCAACTTGATCGATAATCAAGTGGTAAGTGGTTTCACGACCCAGCGGCGCGGCAAATTTGACGATAATAACGCTCTCTTGAATTTCGTAGGTGGTTGCCACCACCTGGTTGCCGCTGTTCGTGATGGCTTCCAGGCGCAGGTTAGTGGCAGACGTCACCGGCTTGTTTAACGTCAGGATCAATGTGTCTGGGGCGTCATACACCGTTGTGCTTGGGGCGACGCTGGACGATACAACGGTCACTGGTTCGATGGTGGTGATGGTGCCGCTATAGACATCGCTTAGGCGGGCATCTTTGTAATATCGCTCCAAAGTAACCGAATAACTTTGACCTTGAGTGAGGTTGAGCGGCTCGAGCTCGCAAGCGAGGTTGCTCACAGATTTGTTGCAATTTGACGATAAACCGTTGGTTACTAATCGGTACTCAAATGTTTGGTCACCGCCATCGACCGAGAAGGCCATTGGCTTGTGGGCAGGCAGGCGGTCGTCGGCACTGACTTCGGCGGCTACTTTGGGGAAGCTACCGGTTTTAAGGCTAATTTTGTTTGTTATGAGCGAGTTATTAAAGACCGCTGACGCAACTTGTTCCTGGTGATTTTCTTGAGGGACGGCAGCCAATGAGACACAGGTGGTGTGTGAATAAATGGTGCGGCCGGCAATGGTAACGCTAGGACGGTAGTTGACAGCGTAGCTGCTGCCAGCCCGTTGTTTTAAGAGGTTAGGGAACAGAACGGGATTGGTGGTGCAGGTTGCTTGGCCAAAACTAAAGGCTGCCTGCCGGGGCCACATAAAGCTGGCGGTATAGGCAATGCCAAGGCTTACACAGCTGGCGGCGGCTGCCAGGACAATAGGCTTTTTGTAGAGTGTCAACAGCCAGAGCCAGTGCTTGGCGCGGCGAACAGCTGGTTGTACTAGATAGCTCCACTCAGGCACATGTATATGGGGTAGATGAATCTGGCGTACCGGAATTGCCGCAGAGCCGCGCTGTTCGGCTGTTAGTCTTTGAAGGTGAGTTTTTAGGATTGCCATTTTTTATTTTTGTATCGTAATACTATATTTTTAGCATAAACATGATAAAAATGCAATAAGATGACAGTAATGGCCTAACCGTAAACGGTATGCATTGCCAAAATTGCATTTTTATGCTACTGTAATAGTGCAATTATGACCAAGTCTACCAGCAGAAACAGACAACGTAGCCTGAGTAGCCTCCAGCCCTGGGAGGTGGATGGATTGCACTTTCATAAGAATTATCCTGGAATCGAGTTGATGAAGCCAAGCCAGGAGTCCAAAGCACACAAGCTGGGGCATGCAGTCGGCCAGAGTTTTCGTGGCACTAAGTCGACAGTCAAAGAAGTTGCTGCACTCACAAAAACCCAAACAGGCGAAGTGAAGATTGGCGCACGACTTGCAAAAGAAAGCCTCGGGCAGCGTCGGAATAAAGCAAGTCAGTATCTCACGAACGTGGTAGGCCGAGCCCTCCTAGGCAACATCACTATTCCAAGTAGTGAAGTAGCAGCCGGTGTCGAGCGTGCTAAGGTATCGCAGAAGCGCAAACTCACCTTTGATAATCCATTGAGCAAATTGATCGAAACGGCCAAGCAGCACAAGCCATCCAGCCGAACAATGGGACGTTTGGCAATGGCTTCTCTCATGGTCACTACTGCAGTTTTAGCCAAAGAGACACCGACTTCGGTACAGTCTGCTGATTGGGCTCTAGAACAACTGGCCAATCCGCAGCTACCCGGCGTCTCCAAGGACAAGGCGACAACGGTGATCAGTGCGCGTCCGACAGCGAACGGTAATTCATTACCAGGTAACTGGGTCGCCCCAACTACTCGACCGACATCAGTTATGGATAGCAACATCACTTCCACCTGGAGTGCGCCGCGGGCTGAAGAGCGAGTGGTCTATAACGCGCTGCCAGTGCCATCTATTAATGCTGTTGACTATGCAACTAACCAGGCTGCACAGGCCAAGGCTGAAGCTATGCAACAGCAGTACCGTGCTTATGAATTGGCTCGTGCGCAGAATCGTACATCGGTTCCGGCGCCAACCACAATGCTTGATACCTATGTTGGCTGGGGTGAACAGACCGAGATTAAACGGTTGGCTGCCCAAGCAGAAGCAGCTGCCGAAATGCAGCACATTGCCGCAGAGCGAGAAGCAGCGGTTGCGCAAATTGAGCCTGGTCAAGTGATGGCAACGCTCACAATGACACAGACTGGCGAGGCTGAAGGTGCGCCCGCCGGACCTTACACTAATTTTCATGGAGTAAGGGCTGGAATGCCGGAATTAGCGCCAAATACCGCTGCGACCGCCTATGATTTTGATTTAGGACTAGATAGTATTCTCGGAAGCGGCTTTGGTATGTATCTGAGCACGCAGGTTCCTAGTCTTGACACCGGCAAAGAGACGGTCAATGCTGACAGGCCGATTGTCATCCTCGGGCACAATCAGACGCCCATCGAAGACCCACTAAACCCGCAAAGCAGCGAAGCCTTCAGATATCCTGACAAAACTAAGTTCCGTAACGAGGAAACTGGCGAACGTGGTGACATCTGGACACTAACGATGGATGATGGCACTATCCGGCAGTACGAGGCTGTGACGAGCGCTGTCGTTGACATTAATGATCCAGAGGTGTCAAAGGTTATATTTGAATCACCATTTGGCGGTAATGGTATGAACGCCTATTGGTGTGAGCATATAAATGATTCCACGGGTGAGACGCCTTATCGGGGAGTAATGTACTTTGAAGATGTTACCAACCAGGCAATTCGCGATACGAGTGCGCTATCTGCGCATTCGCAGAGCTAGCCTGGAACAAATTACGCGAAAATAACATTGACAAAAACATAAACATATAGTAGAATCTTATAGTAATTAACGTATTGCATCAGTAATAAATTTAGAAAGGTATGTATTTTCCAAATGAATACACCACAATTCGATCCTAGCCAAACACCACAAGTTGACCCTAGTCAGGTACCACAATTCGATCCTACGGCAGCTGTTGAAGTTCCTGTAGTTCCAAACGCAGAAGTTCCAAACACAGATCCAACAATTAGCCGTCGCGGATTACTAGCAGCTGGTCTAGGAGTTGTTGGTGCGGCCGCTCTTGGTGGCGCAATTCTCCGAAGAGGAGGTGCTGCTGCGGGTGGTGGTGACTATGGTCCTACTACCACGTGCGAAGAAGAAGAGCCTACAACCACCCATCGTCCAACAACTACTACTTCTAGTACGACCACTGCAGCTCCTACAACAACAGCAGCTCCTACGACTACAGAAGCTCCTACAACAACAGCAGCTCCTACGACTACAGAAGCTCCTACAACAACAGCAGCTCCTAC
>JAHBAU020000046.1 GCA_018499905.2 Candidatus Saccharimonadota bacterium
AGGAGGCCCGGCCTGTCTGGCCCGTAGGATGGACCGGGACTCGACCTTTGCGCCAAATCAAATATAGATTTGGCATGCAAACTTTTCAGCGCAGCAGAAAAGCTAAAGGGAGGGGAAGTTATCTAGAAGGGGACTCGCCTCGCCCTAAAGGGCGACCCTGGAGCTAAAGCTCTGCGGGCTCCGGGTCGGGGAGTGCTCCCGGCACTCCGGTTCGAGTCCCTCTTTGCATTAAACAAAAAAGCCAATACCTAGGATGGACTTCTTGGTTGGGAGGGCCAGGAGGGACTCGACCTGCCTTTGGCAGGCCCGCAACTTCACGGTTAGCAGCACAGCTGCACCGGAAGGTTGCCTTGCGATCCGCCACCAGGCGGATCTCACCTCGACATTCTTTTGATATGTCGTGGACCAAGCCTCTTTTGACAACCAATGAAAAGACCCCAGACAAGCTGAGGTCATTTCATTGGAGGGCCAGGAGGGACTCGAACCCTCGACATTCTGCTTAAGAGGCAGACGCTCTAACCAGCTGAGCTACTGGCCCCTAAATGAGACACCCCTTCGGGGTTTCTCACCAAAGCCGGCAAAATGGAATACATTTTGTCGGGCTGCTCTTCCCGATGACTCAAGCCATCAAAAGAACAGGGGTATTATCTGCTATCAGTGGTTAAAAGTCAATGTGTCTAACTGGGGTGAATTTCTACAGGCCGAGGGTGAGGTTGAGGGCTTGCTGGGTGGTCATTACTTCTATGCCGGCGTCCTTGACGATCTGTAATTGGCGCCTGAGTGTTGGTTCGCTAACGCTCCAGGCATTTTTATTGTCACCAGCTATTTCGTGCCAGACAAGGATTAGCCAGCCGTTTGAAGCTTTTGCCTGGCTAAGGAGATTCCGAAGCTCAGTATCAGACGTTGTGTTGAGTACGATGAAGCTTTTAAGACTCCAACGGTTGAAGTTGCTGCTGGTGTTAGAAATCGGATCGCAGTCACGCACACTCTGGTAGAGTGTCTTGGCGATAGTGACTACTGACGTGCTTGACTCACAGTAAGGTGAAACATACAGATTGGTATTTTCACCAAGTAAACCATCAAGGTACGTTTTACTGTTGGTTAGTTCAGCTTTCTGCTGAGTGCTAGAAAGCATAGGAATGTGAGCGTGGGTGACGCTATGGCTGCCAATATCACCGCGTCTGTTCCAGTCAATGACTTGGGTGGGCGTCATATAGGTACCATTGCCATAGAAAGAATTGTTCAGTGCAGTATCGGTGATGATGTATTGGGTCGGCTTCCAGCCAAAACTTTCTACTGCCGGGAGCCCAAGGTTGTAAGCCGTCGTCCAGCCGTCGTCAAACTCGATAGACACGATGGGCTTTGAAAAAGGCGTACTCGGTGATGGAGACGGTGTTGGCGTAGGAGTGGGTGTCGGTGTTGGCGTAGGTGTAGGTGTAGGACTAGGAGTTGGAGTTGGTGAGGGTGTAGGAGTAGGTGTTGGCGAAGGGCTGGGAGCCGGTGGCGGCACAGTTCCGGTCGTGTTATCGGTGAGGGTATAGTTATCTGTCTTGAGGGTGCCATTGCGGGCGATAAGATGGTAAAACGATGCCTTGACGGCACCAGCGGGCATCGTGAAATTAACGCTGGCCTGTTTCCATGTTGTGCTGGCTGCTACCGCACCAAGATAATGGTAGGTGGTTTGATTGGCGCTGTTCGTGACGGCAACGTCCATTTCGGTCGGTACATTCGCTGTATACCAGTCACTAAAAGTATAAACACGTCCTGGGACAACACTGACTTGACCGTGTTCCCACCTCGCATCACCGGAACGACGGTTACTCATAACAATTTGCGCGTAGCGTTGTCCGTCTTGAGCACCGGTTGCGGGAACGCTGAAGGCAGTGGTTGAGGTGCCCCATTTAGTGCTCTTCCAGTTGGTGGGCGTGCTGCCGGTTAGCTGTTCGAGCGAACCGTTGTCAAAGCCGCTAACTACAGCAGCTGTGGCAGTACCAACTCCAAGCAGCGGAATGCACAAGCTGCTTAAAACACTTAAAATGACTGCTAACCCCACCCCTCGGGTTACCTGTTTGCGCATAGAGAATTACCTTGTTTACCTTTACGCTTATTACATAGCATAAGGTGAGTAGCGTCAATTACATTATGTAACAATAGCGTAGGACGAACTCGATATTAAGAAGTTAAGCGTTGTAAAAATGCCTCTTTAGCGATATTGCAAACGTTGTAAGTAATGGATATACAAGGCTTAAAACTAGCTAATGCCGTGCATTTCTATACTCCTTGCTAAAATAAGGGTATGACAAAAATCCTAAACGGTGCTGAACTTGCCGGTTTTATTAAGGAACGCCAGGCTAAGGCGGTGCGCGGCCTCAGACAAGCTAGTGACATTAACCCCAAATTGGCTATTGTGGTGACGGTTGATAACCCAGTCATTGATGTATATATGCGCATGAAACGGGCTTACGGAGCAGATATCCTTGTTGCCGTTGACGTCCATCGGGTCAGTCTTGACGAAGCGCCTGCTCAGATAGCCGAGCTGAACAGTGACGAGTCGGTACATGGGGTGATAGTCCAGCTGCCGCTGAGCGACCCCGCTAGAACTGATGAAATTGTTAATCTTGTAGCGCCCGAGAAGGACGTCGATGCTCTGGGCGTGGATGCCAAGTTTGAGCCAGCGACCCCGATGGCAATACTGTGGCTGTTGGCGGCATATAATATTGAACTGCAAAAAGGCAAGCGGGTGCTGCTGATAGGTAGGGGTAAATTGGTAGGCGCACCTTTGGAGCGCACGCTTCAAGCTTCAAGTGTGGACGTCGAAGTGGTTGATCGATCTACCAAAGACCTAGCTGCGGCCGTCCAGACAGCCGATGTGGTGATTACGGCCACCGGCAGTCCAGCCATATTGTTTCCGGATATGATCAAAGAAAACGCCGTGGTCGTTGACGCTGGAGTGGCCAGCGAAGATGGCAAGACAGTAGGTGACTTGCATCCGAGCGTGTATGACCGGCAAGATCTAACACTAACCCCACCAAAAGGTGGCGTCGGGCCACTAACGGTATGCGCATTATTCGAAAATGTGATTACTGCAGCCAGAAACCAAGGTGACATGACCGTATGACCAAGATTGGCGTGTTTGATTCTGGAGTTGGGGGTGAATTTGTCGCCGCTGCAATTGCTAAAGCATTGCCTGAAGATGAGATTGTATACCGTGAAGATCGTAAAAACGTGCCGTATGGCAACAAAACAATTGCCGAAATCTATGCTGCCTGTCGGCCTGTTATTCAGTCATTGGTAGATGATGGCTGCCAGGTAATTGTTATTGCTTGTAACACCGTGACGACAAACCTTATCGACAAACTAAGAGATGAAATAACAGTACCGCTTGTAGGTATGGAGCCGATGGTCAAGCCAGCCGCCGCGGTTTCCAAGTCAGGGGTTATTGCAGTCTGTGCGACGCCCAGGACGCTATCTAGCCTCCGTTATAAGCAGCTCAAGCAACAGTATGCTGCTCATACTACTGTTATAGAACCGGACTGCAGTGACTGGGCGTCGATGATTGAGAATAACGAAGTTGATAGGAGTGTTATCAAGCAGAGACTGGACGAAACTCTGCAAAAGGGTGCCGACCAGATTGTCTTAGGCTGCACACACTATCACTGGATAGAAGAACTGATTGTCTCAATAGTTGCCGGCAAGGCAAGTGTCATGCAGCCGACCGACCCGGTCATTAAACAGCTTAAACGAGTGCTTGAACAGCAGCTTTAAACTGATTGCCGCGATCTTTATAATCTTTAAACAAACCAAAACTGGCACAACCCGTCGATAAGAGAACGACATCACCGTCTTTGGCAAGTTTTTGGGCCGCTTGGACCATGTCAACCATTGTTGTCAGTCCTTCAGTAATGGCCGTGTAGTTTCGCTGTCGTAAATAATCGGCGATAACTGGCCCCATGTCACCGATTGCCAGGACGTGTTTAACGTTATTGGTGGTGACAGCTTCGGCTAGTGGTTCGAGTGACACGCCTTTGTCGGAACCGCCAAGGATAACTACTTTAGGCTCACTAAATGCTTCCAAAGCGGCAGTAGCTGTTTCGGGGGTGGTCGCAAACGAATCATCATAATAACTGACACCCTGAAGTGTTCTGACTAGTTCAAGTCGATGCTCTAGACCCGTAAAGCTAGAAATCACAGACGCGATGGCCGCTTGATCTTTGGTTACTTGCCACACGGCAGTGACTGCCGCACAGATGTTCTGCCAGTTATGGCGGCCTTTGAGAGCGACGTCATCTACCGAGCAAATCGTTGTGCCATCAATTGTGATTGTATCGTTATCTACCAGTGCGCCGGGGAGCTGATAGTATGGAATACGCTTTCCAGGACTATGCGCGGCAATGGCGGTTGAAAATTCGTCGTCCTCAAAATAAATGGCGGTGTCGTCTGATGATTGATGGGCAAACAGCTGGCTTTTGGCGGCCAGGTACTCGTCCATGTCAGCGTGCCAGTTCAAATGCTCGGGAGCTACCATGACACAAACGGCGATGTGCGGCGATGGTCCTTTGAAGTCTTCAAGCTGAAAACTGGACAATTCCAGAACGACATAATCATCAGCCTGAATGCCGGGTAAAAGCTCTAAAGGGGCAATGCCAATATTGCCGCCAAGATGCACTTTTTTGCCGCTCTTTTCAAGCATTTTGGCAATGAGGGTTGAAGTGGTGCCTTTGCCTTTGGTGCCAGTTACACCAATGGTGTTTTTGGAAGGACACTTTTCGAAAAACTCTTGGACGCTGGTGGTTATTTTATCTTTAACACCGGGATTTTCGGCCAGTATAAGCCTGGGATGGATGCCGGCGCTGCGGACGATGATGTCAAATTGGTCAAGACTATTCAGATAGGCAGTGCCCAACTGGCGGTGGTATTCACTAGGCAATTCCAAAGCTTCTGACTGATCACAAATGGTTACATGAGCGCCCAATGCTTGCCAATGCTTGGCCGATGCGACGCCTTCTACACCGTAACCGACAATTGCGACATTCATGTATAAATCTTATTGTATCAAGCACTCAACTGTTGCTTGACGAGTTCGGCAACTTGCCGCGGGGTCATGTCGGCTTTTAGAATAACGGCACTGACACCTAATTGCTTCACGTCTTCTGGGATTTCCTGCTCGCCGACATTAGTGAGGATAATAACTTTGATGGACTTGCCCCACGAAGTGGCGCGGAGTTTGGTTAGCATTTCATCGCCGCTCATTTCGGGCATCATCAGATCAAGCAAGACAATATCCGGCTTGAACTTTTCGATCATTTCTAGTCCAAGCGCACCATTTTCGGCAGTCTCAACTGTATAGTTCTCAGCTTCAAACTTGATGCGGTACATCTGAGAGATTGCCTGGTCGTCTTCAACTATCGCGATTCTTGGCATAAAACTATACTATCATATTTTTTCACATAAATTTCATCGTACTGTTGGGCGACCCAAGATTTCGTTGACGATATCGATGATCTGTTTGGGCGTGTGATGGGCCTTAACAACATACCGATCAACGTGCAAAAAGCGCAGCGATTGCGGGGCCTCGTCTTTACTGAGGTTGGTTAAAATCACGACTCGTATGCTTGATCCCCAGTCTTCACCACGAAGTAAAGCCAGCATTTCGTCGCCCTTCATGACTGGCATCATGATATCGAGCAGAATAAGATCAGGTTGAACATCTTTAGCCTTCTCCAGACCTTGTTGTCCGTCTTCAGCAGCGTGCACCGTAAAGCCTTCGAGCTGAAACTTGAGAACATAGAGCTCGCGAATAGCGCGGTCGTCTTCAACTATAAGGATTGTGGGTGCTTTATCGGTCATTAATTTACCTATAATATACCTACTATCTGTTCAGTATAACCTACACGTAAAGAGTATAAATGTGTAAAGTCGATATTTGACGTATTATACCGTGAGTGGTATTATCTTGCAGGCATGTCCACATCTAATCAGAAAATTGGTCAATTAATTTATCAGATTAGGCAAGAAAAAGGCCTCACACAAGCTGATTTTGCTCGCCGTTTAGGCACGAGCCAATCGGCTGTTAACCGTATTGAACACGGTCGACAAAACTTAAGTCTAGAAACGCTTGGCCGCATTAGCGACGTCTTAAACAAGCAGATTATTAGTATTGCTGGATCAACCGTCAGCTTGCGAGTTGAGGGTGGTCACGAACTCAAAGGCGAAATCACACTCAAAACCAGCAAGAACGCCGCCGTTGGCTTGCTTTGTGCAGCTTTGCTCAACAAGGGCACTACCAGACTCAAGAGTGTGGCGCGCATCGAAGAAGTTAATCGCATGATTGAGGTGCTGCGAAGCATCGGGGTTCAAATAAAATGGCTGACCGGCAACGATCTAGAAATTCGTCCTCCTGCCAAACTCGATCTTGAGAACATGGATAAGGCAGCTGCCCGTAAAACCCGCAGCGTCATTATGTTTATCGGCCCATTGATGCATCTTTCCAAAGAGTTCAAGATCCCGTATGCCGGTGGTTGTGAGCTTGGCAAGCGGACAGTGCTGCCGCATTTGTACGCCCTCGAAGAACTGGGCGTTGAAGTTCTGACCAAGAGCGGGCACTACAATGTCAAAGTTAAAAAGCATCCAGCCAAGCGACCAGTTGTATTGTACGAATCAGGTGATACTACGACCGAAAATATTCTGATGGCCGCCGCCAAAGTAGAAGAAGAGACTATTATCAAGATGGCCAGCGCCAATTACGCAATTCAGGATTTATGTTTCTTCCTACAGCGGTTGGGTGTGAGCATTGATGGTATCGGGACGACAACACTAAAAGTACGCGGCGTCAAAGAAATTAAGAAAAATGTCAGCTATGCGCCAAGCGAAGATCCGGTAGAGGCCATGACGTTTGTCGCAGCTGCCATTTCGACCAATTCATCGATTACCATTAAGCGCGTGCCAATCGAGTTTATGGAACTCGAGCTGTATAAACTCGAAAAAATGGGTGTTAAATACGACATCCTGACCAGCTACAAGGCCGCTAACGGCAAAACCGACTTGGTTGATCTGAAGATTCACAAACACAATGGCAGTCTGCTGGCGCCAGAAGAGAAATTGTACGGCCGGCCCTTCCCGGGCGTCAACATTGATAACTTGCCGTATTTTGTGCCGATTGTGGCGGTTGCCAAGGGCCGCAGCCTAATCCACGACTGGGTATACGAAGACCGAGCGCTGATGTTTACCGAAATGAAAAAAATTGGTGTTGACCTTGAACTGGCTGACCCGCATCGGGTGTTCGTCAACGGCCCGACCAAATGGCGAGCCGCTGATATGGTTGCGCCAAGTGGTATTCGTCCTGCAGTCATTCTGCTAATTGGTATGTTGGCGGCAAACGGCATCTCGGTACTCAGAAATGTCTATACCATCAACCGTGGCTATGAAGATTTGGCTGAGCGACTCAACGCGCTCGGTGCCAACATTACCGTTGTGCACGATATCTAGAGCTTGGTCCTAAATAACCAAATACAAAGAATTTATTACGTTAGCTGTACTGCTTGACCGGAGCGTTCTGGTGAAATCCAGTGGCTGGCTGTTTTTGTACGCCTAGTAATTTGCTTGCCGTTTACCAAACATCGGAAAATCGAAACAATTTGCACAAAGCTCATGATGTAAAACACGAAGTACAAAATTGGAGCGTACAGGCTAAGGTAGGTTTTTTGCCACACTGTATGGTGTTCATCCGGCCACAGATTCCATAGGATGTAAGCTGTAATGGTCATATATGCACCAACAAACAATGCGGTGGACTGCAGCATGATGGACAGGTAGATTACATACATCAGCAGGAATGGTTCCATGATCAATAGTAATTCACCCAAAAATGCCATAGGGATGCGGTACATAGTAAGTGAGCGGGTATAGATTGGATCATTGTTAGCAAAGAGACGGATATTTTTTAAAAGGTTTTGCAGCATACCCATCTTCCAACGATAACGTTGACGGAGTAGTGATTTGAATGTTTGCACACCTTCAGTCATGGCTACAACGTCGGCACCATAAACTAGCCGGTGGTCACGGTTGCCAAGCGCGGCAATTTTGAGGCTGAGGCCAATATCTTCGGTGGTTGTGTCAGTGTCATAGAATCCAACTTGTTTTAAGATATCACGGCGATAGGTGGAAGCAACGCCGCCAATAATGAATTCGCAGTTAGCAAGTGAATAAAACTTCTTGGATCGATAGCCGACCATGTGCTCAAATTTTTGCAAAAGGCCAAGGATGCTGGGGCTGTCCATAACTCGTACATTAGCTGCCACGCCGACCACTTTGGGGTCACGGAAATAGGTTAGGGCTCGGGCAATTGACTTACGGCCCAGTACTGAGTCGGCATCCAAAGTCATTATGTACTCACCTATTGCGTGCCGGCCAAGAGCGTAGTTAAGGGCACCAGCCTTACCGACATTCTTTGGAGTTTTAAGTAAGCTAATTGAGCGATTTGGGTGCTCGCAAATATACTTCATGACCAAGTCGCTGGTTGCATCGGTAGAAAAGTCATCAATAACAATAATCTGTAACTTCTGATGCGTGTTACGGCGTACAGATTCGAGGGTGCGTATAATACCAAGCTCTTCATTGTGCGCAGGGATTAAAACAGTTACTAGCGGAGCGGTCCTGAACATGCGCTTTGGCAGTCGTCGTTGGCGCCAGAACTGGCCGATGTCATAGAAATTGGCACCAACAATGTATAGGCCAAAGTGGAATAAGTTAATAAGTCCGACCGCAAGAAACACTGTAAATAGAACTGTATTTAATTCCATCTTAGATAACCTCCACCAAGTCAAAAGTCATAAGATACCGGTTCTGATACCAGAGTCCCGAACAAGTTTGCAATGTTAGAATAGGTGCGCCTTGGTAACTAAATAGCGAATCGTCAGTAGGCGATGTTTCGTGTGCACTTCGGAATGCATAGGTAAATTGATGGCCGTTCTCGGTATGTACGGTCACGGTCTCGCCAACGTTGAGTTTAGAAAGTGATGCAAAGACCTCACGGCGGTTATGGCCATAAATAAAGGTGTTGCCCTCTTGATTATTTGCCTCTGGAGTCATCAGTGCGTAGTGCGCCTTATCTTTGCTTAAGGTCCAGGTCTGATCTTTGGCGTTATAGATACCATCGGCAATTTGCAGATCAACGTTGAGTGACGGGATAACTAGTCTGACAGGCTTGCCGCTGATTCTGTCTTGAACTTTGGTCGCGGCTTGAACCTCGGGAGTGATTTCGGGAGCAGGGGCTGGCGCAGATGCCAGGGTCGACTTTTCTTGCCAACGTCGCATTAACGGTTGATACGCCAGGAGTGCGGCAGCGAGTATAAATAGTGCACCGACTTTAAAACCAAAGTTGAGCCGTTGTTTACGTGGCGCCACAGCAGTGCTGGCCTTTTTGGCAGGCTTTGTAGCAGCCCGCTTGGATGCGGCAGCTTTGCGATTGACGGATTGTTGTTTGGTTCGTGTCATAGTGCTTATGATTCCTATCCATCAAAAAAGGGAAGGGTAACCAACCATTACTGATCAGCTGAACCCCTCCCCCATTTGATTCATCGAGGACGACTAGCGCCCTCAGAGCTATTGTTGCTTAGGCCTTGAAAGCTTTTTTAGCAATCAGGCGTCCAGCTGTAGTAGCAGTGATGGCAACGCCAACAGCTAATGTAACAGCTGCAACAAAAGTCAACAGACCATTGTTACCAGTGTTTGGTAAAACAACAGCGGCTGCAGCGGTTGTACCCGCTCCGAGTACAGCAGAAGTGTACATTCGTTTGACCTCCGTTAAATTAATAGCCAATGAACTCCGAGAAACCCCAGAAAAATTCATTCCAGCGAATTGTACACCAATAGTGACATTTTGTCCAGTATATTTTGTAAAATGCTCATGCTTTCTTCTGATCTGTTCTTGGCTGTTATTAACAGCTAACAGATTACGGTTACGTATATATTTGTCATAGTAATGCAAATTCAGCATACTAATCTGTATGAAAGCACCTAATTTCTCATTAACTGATCAGAGTGGCACACGCCATAATCTAGGAGATTATGCTGGTAAATGGCTTGTAGTCTATTTTTATCCTAAAGATGATACGCCTGGGTGCACCAAACAAGCATGCACGTTCCGTGACGGCCGCGATTTGATGACAGCTTTAGGTGCTGAAGTTGTTGGGATTAGCAAGGACAGCGCTCGCAAGCACGCCAGTTTCGCCGCAAAGCACGGTTTGAACTTTACTCTGTTAAGCGACCCCACCGCTGAAGTTATTGATGCCTATGGCTCCTGGAAGCCGAAAAAAATGTTTGGCCGTGAGTTCCTAGGCATCCATCGAGATACGTACCTGATAAACCCCGAAGGCGACATAGTCAAAAAGTACGACAGTGTCGACCCCGCCACCAACTTCCAAGAAGTGTACGCAGATCTTAAAGACCTTTCAGCTCGCTAGCTTCTTAGCCAGTTTTTCATACAAAACTTTGTGAAATTCGGTCATAAACGGATTCCAGAGCATATAAGGTCGCTTGTGTTTGAGTAGCAAGTCCATTATTTGATCTTTATCGATCCCAACATAATACTTAAACCGCTGAATCGTTATATCTGCAGGTGTTAGGTAATCAAAAATATCAGGAGTGATTTTATCGATTGATTTAGCAAACCTTGCCGTTGGTGACGTTTGATTCTCGACCTCATGGTACATGGCATGGTAACTGGAGTGCAGTAGTGAAAGTGCCGCATCGGCTTCAGACTGCTTGCTAGCAGACTGTTTTGTGAAGGTAATCTCATCACCAACAATCACCTCGCCGATATCATGTATCGCCAGCATCGCAAGTGCCTGACCAAGGTCTACTGACGGGTCATCAATATAGGGAAATAATGCTGCGGCAACTATCGGCAATGAACCTACGTGTTCTATAAGTTTTTCTCGAACCAACACATCAGCCGGGTCGTACGTGTAATTCTTTAATCTTTTTCGTGTCTGAGCCAAATAGTATGGTTGGGTGGTTGCGCGGAGCTCGTTAGAGTACTGCTTAAATAAAAACTCTAGTTCATCAATTAGCTTCAATATCTCGGCGCGCTTCATTAAGCAATAATAGCAAAGTATTACTCCTATGGTTTTTCTTTGGTCTTTGCTAGAAAGACGAAATCGTGACCGGAGGGGATGGTATAGGGCATCATGTCGTCTGCGTCATCAGCCTTTTTGTAGACACTTGCGCGGGCAACGGGCGATGATGTTTCAAAAGTTTTAGCCCTCTTTGCTTTAATCAGCTGCCAGTCAGAGCTTGGGATTAGCTCGGCAAATGTCTTTTTGATGTATGCCAGCCCCGGCACATAGTCCTCGGCGTACAGATAGTAGACTACGTCGTCTAAACTAAGCTTCCACAAAAACGAATCTGGCGTTAACGACTCAAACCGCTCGATGGCTATATTATTCGGCATCTTAATAGCGAACTGCTCAATAACCTGAGCTAGTTCATCGTGTTTGCTGCTATAGGCATAAGATCTGAGCATGGTTGTAGTTCGTTTTTACGAATGGATTATAGCTCTCATCATAAACTATCTGGCTAAAGAGACGACACAATGTTTTATGATTTGAGCTACCTTCAAAGTTCTTTGATGCTGATAGCATCACCGACGGCGATGTGTCCGTGAGCATTGATCATGTGGGCATATACCCCGGCGCTGGCGACTTCTTTGCCTTCTCTATTTGGGGACTTGGGCATGGCGCGTAGGCTCATATCGCCTAGATTTTCACCTGTTTCTGGATCGAGTGACGGTACGGGGCATCGTGCAGTGCCACGATCTATCTGAATCCAACAGCTGGCTACGACTGAGCTAATCCAAAGACTTTGCCCAATCATGCCTAATTCAGCATGAGCTTCCAAGCCTCGCGTCACAATATTGGGCTTAGCCCGGCGGGGATCGGGGGCTAGGGTTGACCCCGATGCGTCGGCGATTGCTTCGACCGATTCTGCACCTATAACGTGCAGGCTGGCATTCGCTCGTTCACGGGGTGCGATGTGATCTCCAAGTTGCCAGCGGCTCGATTTTCGCACTAATCGTACTCGCCTATCCAAATATGAGCTAAACGCATCGTCGTACTCTTCACCTACAAATAAAACGGGTGTGTAATCACCAAATTCATAACAAGTTGTATCGGGCGTTTCTTCGGCATCTAGTTGCCAAGCGGGCAGTTCTATTTCATGTGTGCCCAGCTGCACAGCAGAACCATCGTTGTTATAGCGCATTTGCAGGAGCTGTGGCGCCTGTTTGGTGCCAATCCGTCTGAGGCCTTCATCTGTTTCTTCCGCTAGAATTAGCGTTCGGTCATCAATAAAACCACCGGCAATAACTTCGATGTCTCCAACGGAAATACCTGGTCCGCCAGTGATTGGGTAACGCCACAAACTCTCAACAGTTGCAATCGACATACATGATTTATACCACCTAACTGCGGATACATAAAATGCGAAATACTGGAACTTACTTCATGTAGTCTCAGCCCATGATCTATCTCGATGTTAAATAATCGTAAAGAGTTCTTGACGCCCGACTCATAGCCTTAGCTTTCATTCGCAGCGCCTCGGCGCTTCGATTATTGCTTAAATCGAAAATTGAGGGAGCCATATGCTCATGAGGCCGGCGCAAATAATCTGTAGCAAAACTAATGGAAGAAAATCTTACAGGCGGCCGACGAGATGCTTGCATTTCATTGAACCTCCTAGTTGCTAAAGCAATATAGGCAATCTCATTGTCAATCGTTTGTGGCCTAAATTGCTCAAGCCTATTGCGCTGCACATATCCTTGCTCCATGACAGTTGGGGTTGATACATGATGAGTGTGTGACTTAACGAAATCCGCCAGGCCATTAGGGACAGAAAAAGATTCTTCTATAACTCGGTCGTGTTCAATAATCATAAAACTTTCGGGGATGATGATCGTTTTGTATAAATCAATATGCCTTTCGAGAGCCCCAACCTTGCCGAAGTATATAACTTCATTACACCCTCCCTTATAGAGTTGAAATGCTACGCGGAAGGCAATGTCACCCCAAAACGAAAACTTAAATCCAACCAGTTCGGCTTTAACCTCGTTGGGCAGATTAATGGTGGTCCTGGTAAAGTAGGGATTGTCGGCCACTACTTTAGCATTAGACGCTAATGCTGGGATGTTTTTTTCAAACTCGTCGACATGGCCGATAATACAAACAGAGTTATGGTCAAAGGTTTCATTAGCTAAATCTGTCCACTCCGCTAATGTTTCCGCAGCAATTGGATAGTACCGAAGGGTAAATGTCGGTTTTAGTTTTTGCGAGGAGAAGAAGTAAAGCAGTATTGAAGTGTATTGCTTTAAGTAAGACTTGCCAGGCGGAACGCAAACATATAGCGTCCGTTTATTGGAAGCAAGGAAAAAATTTGGTCTAACGTAGTTGAATCTTTTTGATACCGGCGCTGGATGTGGGTGCAAGACTTGTACACCTGCAATGCCCAGACCAGACGCAGTACGTTCGAAGTGCGTAGGATACATTCCTAGTACGACAATGTCTGTGAGATTGGCTTGGATATCGTGCAGCGTTTGGGTTGGCAACCGATTTTCTACATATTGATTTAGAGAAGTTGCCATGCTATGGTCTTCGGCTGCCCATTTAGACACTTCAGCTATGTCTATTAGCTCAACTTTGGCATAGAGTTCTCTTAGTGACCTGGATTTGGACATAAGTAAATGGTACACCCGAGGGGATTTAAGGCCAAAAAGACCCTTGTGGGTCTTTTTGTAGTCACAAACGAAGTGTAAATGTTTCCACATTGGGTTGTGACGGGCTATAAAAACAAGTATCTACAGTATGTTAGCGCACTAAGCCTGGCTTCTTATTGCCCTGGCAATCTTATCGATCTCGCGCATAAGCATCTCGGCGTTAGTAAATACCGTAGGTATGCCGGCAAAATAGCGTGCCTGGTCGCCAAAAGTTATGAATATGAGTTGTTTGCCATTTAGGAACACGTCGTACTGATCGTTACTCTTTAAAGTATCCATAACTTCCGGAGTCAGAGTTGTGTACATGTCGATGTGCTGGTCTTTTTCAATCCTGACATCATAGTATTTGGGAAAATCGCCTTCCAGAACATGATCCTGAGACAGCTCAAAATTAATGGCTTCAGCATCAAGCCCGGGTAGGTTGTTAGACTTTGAATTTATAAACATACGAGGCAAGGTAACGGGTAATTCGACAGTAAAGATTATAGACGGCCATTGCGATGCTTCGCCGCCTCGTTGCAATACGAAGATACTGGCAAGGCTGTAGGCAAAATCGTAACCAAGTAGTTTTCCACGCAGCATATTGAAATGCACGATCTTCTCGGTTTTAAACGGCAGGTCAACATTGGTGCTAATAAGATCGTCTGGGATTGGCTTCCAAGCCTCCGAATTAGTGGCGGTAAATCCATTTGAGCGTGCGAAATCTGCGATGTACGCAACTCTTTCTGCGGACCCAATCTTTGACTTTTTTGCGTAACGAATTGCTTTGTAGATAAGGTACGGCCACGCAACAACCGTTATAAACAAAAAGATGTACAGCCAAATCTTCAGCGCTCGTTGTTTGCCGGTCGTTTTTAGCTTCTCCTTGTCAATCAAGTATCGATTTGTGCTGATAATCGGACCAAAATCAAGCTGCATAAGGCAAGTATCTCACAAAGAAGCCATAAGCATAAGGTAATTGGTACACCCGGCAGGATTCGAACCTGCGACCTTTGGTACCGGAAACCAACGCTCTATCCAGCTGAGCTACGGGTGCATGACAGATAGTATATCTTGAACCAATTGCATTTATGAACTAGAGGTCAACCTAAAGGTGGCTGCTCGACTATGATTTCGCTAATTTCTTGGCCTGGCCTGTCAAATATTAATCTTTCACCAAGAGGAGCCTCTGGAACAGCCGTTACTAGGAAGCTGCCTGGACTAAGGCTGTCAAAATATGAAGTAAATGCGTGTGCTTGCGACTGAACAGGATTTTGCTGCCTGGTTGTCCATCTCCCACTGCCATGTATTAGCATGGGAAATGGCCCAACTGATGTTCCGTCTGGTCTGGTTTCTTCAAATTGCCCCAAGGGCCATCTACCAGCTTCTTCAACGGCAAACCTGTACTGATAGGCTTCCTCTCCTATGCCAGTTGTGATTCGAACGACGTCACCAACACCAAGTCCTTCTAGCTCAAGTCGTTCTATGCGCCCTGATGCGCTTTCGTGTGTTTCTCCCATGAAATAATTCTATAACGAATGTCCGCTATAGCAAGCGAGGTTGTTTTATCTACTTTGATTACTGTCCTGGGGAGGGATTTTCCTCTCAACAGTCCAAAATTCTTGCTTTCCGTCCAATAGAAAAGCCCCATCCTTAGGATGAGACTTTTTTATTGGTACCCCGGGAGGGATTCGACCTGACTACCAAATCAAATATAGATTTGGCAAAGTCACCTAAAAGCACAGCTTTTAGGCTAAAGGGCGGGGATAGTCCCCCGGACTTTCCCGTTCGAATCCCATTTCAGAAGTCCAAAGTAAAACGACACAGACAAAGCCGTGTCGCTTTACTTTGGTACCCCGGGAGGGATTCGAACCCCCGACCTGTGGGATAGAAGCCCATTGCTCTAATCCACTGAGCTACCGGGGCGAGTACCATTGTTTGTTAAGTTGTTAATGACCTGTGGGATAGAAGCCCATTGCTCTAATACGTCTCGAGCTACCCGGGCGATTACCATCAAGCAGTACATTACCATAATTATTCTATATTTAACAGAGGTGTGCTATCCTATAGTTCGATACGATGCGGGTGTCGTATAACGGTTAATATATAAGTTTTCCAAACTTAGGACGAGGGTTCGACTCCCTCCACCCGCACCATTTTAAGAACCCCAGGTTTTCTTGGGGTTTTTAAAATGTTTGGAGGAGTCGAACGGAAAGCCAAAGTCTTGGCTTTCCCGCCCTTTAGCCCCGAAGGGGTTGTCTTGCCGAAAGTATATTTCTTTCGGCGACAAGGTCGACTCCCTCCACCCGCACCATAATATGTAATACACTTTGCGCTCGATCATAATTTCTTACTATTGCATATATCTAACAGGTTTGGGTGGACTATCATTCTTATTAAAAAGTTTTATAGTATTCACCAATGAGCAGTTTTGGAATCGAAAACCCCGAAGGCGTCATATCTGGCAGTTTTAAATTTAAGCCAGAAATTGATGCAGCAATTGATGAGTTCCGGGATCTAAATGTCATTATTCGGGCACCCGAGATAGGCTGGTTGTTCAAGCCCAACAATGGGCTGATTGTCGTAACAAACGAAGACCGCTTTCAACCCTTGCCCTCTGAGCAACGGATGATGGCTCATGAGGTGGAAGCAGAATTTCTAGAGGAA
>JAHBAU020000024.1 GCA_018499905.2 Candidatus Saccharimonadota bacterium
AGATGTGTATAAGAGACAGAGCCAACGTTATCGCCAATGAGGGCAGCGGCGACTATGACCAGCAGCAGCCAGCCCAAAGATAGCTTGCCTTGAGCGGCAAAAAACCCAGCCGTAAACAGCAAGGTGTCTCCAGGTAAGAAAAAGCCAATCAATAGTCCAGACTCAGCAAAGACAATCAAGCCAATAAGCAAAATACCACCGCTCTGGACCAAATGCTCAACATCAAACATACTTTATAGCCTAACACAGTTAGCTGTGTTGTGTGCAGCAAATTGCAGGCGTTGTAAAACTGCACAAAAAGAAGTATAATTACCCCTGTTTTGGCGATGTTTACGCCACTATGGCGATCGTAGCTCAGTCGGTTAGAGCGTCGGGTTGTGGTCCCGAAGGCCGTGGGTTCGAGCCCCATCGATCGCCCCATTCAAAAAGCCGAGCCTTGTGCTCGGTTTTTTGAATGGACCAATGTGCTTCGAACACACGCCAAGGTCGTGGGTGAAAACTGCCGGGGGCAGTTTGCAAGGCCGGAAGCCCGGCGTGGCTAGGCAGCCACCCGAGCTGAGGCGGGGTCGCGAGTCCGCCAAAGGCGGAACTTGTGACAGAGTCCAGCCCGGGGGCAAATTTTCGGTGGCCTTGCCAAAAGTCATTTTCTTTTGGCGGCCAGGCGAGCCCCATACATGCCTAGAGTTGAGTTTAAATAGCCACGAACGAAGCGTCGCCAGTCCTCGTAAAAACTCACATTAAGCCAGCGCCCTACCTACTGTATCTCGTATGACACTCTGATAGTGCCGGTCTGCCCTTTTATCTTTCTGATAGTTACACTACCGATATCTGCCAGTTTGGCAACATGTGTACCGCCACAAGGCACGCCGAATTCGCCATACAGTACAATTCGACTTGGTTTGCCTGCTGGCAAATACTCAGGCACGTGTCGACAATATGTGGACATTTCCTCTTTTGGCATAAATCGTATTTCGGTCTGTATGCCTCTAGTGAGGATGTCAGCCATTTGCCTGTTGAGCTTTTCAGTTACGGCTTCGTGCGTCTCTTCACCCAAATCGGCCTGATATTCCACATACGGGCCATCTGGGAAGTGATAGCCCTTACCAGGTATCCAGCTATAGCCTAATTCGTTAACTGCCATGTCCAGCAAATGACCACCAGAGTGCAGGCGCGTATTAAGTCTACGCCTCTCCTCGTTTATCGCGCATGTAACATCTTCGCCCTGCATAAACGGCTGGCCTTCATAATGACCAATGTGCAAAACTTCACCATCAGCGTAACGAACTTCCTCAACAACAAATTTGGTGTAGTCTGTTGCAATGACCCCCGTATCGAATGGTTGGCCACCGCCTTGCGGGTAAAAAACTGTTTGGTCAAGATAAACAACTTGCTTGTCGTCTTTTCTTTCAGATCTTGTAACATACGCATCGCACGTCAGTGCTTGCATATCTTCCATGTAAAGTAATTTTGTGCTCATGAACTAATTTTCTCCATATTAATAGTAGTACCGATATTTCGGATTTATCACATTGCCTATGGAAATTATTAGAAGCCTTTGAATGTCATAGTCATAGTATAGCTCTTTAGGTACCAAAATTAGATTATGGCCAGGAAGCGAGTACCTTGGGCTGCCAGGTACCTACCTCTTAATTTCAACCACTACTTTCCCCTGAACACCCCCAGTCCGCCAAGCCTCAAACGCCTGGGCCGTCTCCTCGAGGCTAAATGTAGCGCCAATTGCCGGCTTGATAACTCCTTGATCAACTAAATCGGCAAGTTTCTTGAGCGATTCTGGACTTGTTTGGGTCATTTGGAATTCGGCACGCACACCATGTGTTTCGGCTAATAGTTCGTTGGGATGTTCATTCATAGAGATGATTATGCCGCCACGTTTTAGGACGGTGAATGATCGGGTGTAGGTTTCTCCAGCAATGGTATCGAAGACGGCGTCGCATTCTTTGATGGTGTCTTCAAATCTCGCCGTTTTATAGTCAACCACTTCATCGGCGCCCAGCTCTTTCGCAAAATCAATGCCATCACCTGATGCAGTAGTAGCAACATGTAGGCCTAAGTGCTTAGCGTACTGGATCGCAAGACTGCCGATACCACCAGCGCCACCGTGAATCAAAATCTTTTGCCCACTACTGAGACCCATCTTATCAATTGCCTGGACCGCACTTTGACCGGTAACCACCAATGAAGCCGCTTCATTAAAACTAACATTCGAGGGCATAAGGTTGACTTGCTCTTGTTTGGTGGCTGCAAATTCAGCCAAAGCACCGCTGCCGCCAGCAACCACGCCGGCACTTCCATAGACTTTGTCGCCCGGTTTGAGCGCCGTTACTCCTGAGCCAACTTCCGTAATCACACCGGCAATATCCAACCCGAGGGTCAATGGCATGGCTAGTGGCATCATATCCTTGAGCGCGCCGGTCAAAATAGTGTTGTCAAAGGGATTAATGCAACTTGCATAGACCTCGACCAATACTTGCTCGTCTGATACTTTTGGCTTATCGACTTCAACAATTGCAATTACACTTGGCTCACCATAATCTTTAATTCTTGCAGCTTTCATGTTCACCTCCATTTACTATACATTTTATAGTATCATACTTTACGCGTATTCAAAAAGCCCTGGCAGATGACCAGGGCTTTCATGCAGTAAGTACTACTTACTTCTTTTTGGCGGCTGGCTTTTTCTTGGCAACCGCTTTTTTAGCGGCAGTCTTCTTGGCAGCACTTGCGCCAGCAACAGCAGCTACGGGAGCAGTCTTGGCACCCATAGCTCCTCGTGCGTTTTGCATCCACTTCTTTAGGTTGTCACGATAGACGATGCCAGCGGCAACCGCTGTCGC
Organism: Candidatus Saccharimonadota bacterium; assembly: GCA_018499905.2. Lineage (GTDB taxonomy): Bacteria > Patescibacteriota > Saccharimonadia > Saccharimonadales > AQU-01 > AQU-01. The sequence continues at coordinate 2,856 of JAHBAU020000024.1, forward strand.
ACCCAGGAAAACAGCCAAGTATGCCCATACAGAAGCGTTGTCTTCTTCAGTGGCAGCAGGCAGAGTTACCGGCGCTGACTCCTCAGCCTTGGTTGTTTCTGCCTTAACTTCTTCTTTTGGCGTTTCTGTTACAACTGGCGTGGTCGCAACTGGGGTTGCAGTAGTGGTCTTCTTCACAGCTGGTTGTGCCGCAGGAGTATAGGTGGTCATGGTACCTGTGACAGAACCATGGTTCCAAATATCTGTTGCATCGGTGCTCCGAGCAATAATCGATGATTGGTTCATGCTGATGGTTGTGTTGCCGTTAGCAATCGCTTTAAAGCTGATCGAACCAACCAGCTGGTTACCCGATACAGCACCACTAAAGTTAGCACAACCAATGCTCATCATACCGCCGCCAACATTGACAATTGGGCACGAAAATGCACCAGCGCTAAAGCCAACATATTGCAGTTGATTGGCATCGTAAGTAAGATCTGCCTGAACACTATTTACTGTCTCGGCGCCACTGTTTTCGTAGATGGCAACGGTGAAAGTACTATTAACTGCTTTGTTGGCATTGTTTGGCGACAGTACAAAGCTCGCACTACCCGCGGCACCAGCCTGAGCTGGGATAAATCCGGCTGACATAACTGCCAGTGAGACAATTGCCTTATTAATTACGTGTTTCATACTACTCATATTCTCTTTCTTATTTACCCCAGTTAGTTGCTAATACCGACAGATCCAGCGCGTTAGCTGTCCCGTCACCATTCAAATCACCCTGGGCACGAGTCAGGCCCGTCTTACCCCAGTTTGAAGCCAAAATACTTAAATCGAGCGCGTTAATGACGTTGTCACCATTGATGTCACCAGCCTTGCCGCCGCCCTGCCCACCAGGAGTTGCTGACTGTGCATACCAACCGATGTTGTCGACATAGGCCTTGGCACCGGAATTAGCGGTCACGACAATTTGTAGTCTTGCTGCCTTAACCGTTGCACTGGTTGGAATGTATTCGAAATTCAAGTTTTCGATCCAAACCGACGGTTCAGATTTCTTATACTGTGTGCCAATAAAGACACCGTTGGCGTCATATTCGTCAATATAGAATGCGATTTCATTGCGAGTCGCAATGGTTAACTGTGTCACATTCAAGAAGGCTTTGATGAAATACTTATCAGTATTGGTGACGGCAACACGTGGCGAGAACATTTCAATGTCCTTTTCGCGGCCATTCAAAACAATTGAATTGGTTGCGCCTGGATAGTTACCGTTGTTGGCAGTGTCTTGGTGGATGTTTGTTGTATCATCGGTGCTCCAGACGGTCGTAGCAGCAATATCTGCCGACAACGCGGTGTCAAAACCACTATTGGGTAGCAAGTTGGTGCCACCTGCCAAACCATCAGTCACATTGACGACAGGAATATTCAGGCTCTTGATATAAGCTGCGATAGCATCGAGATCTGCAGTGTTATAGGCATACTCCGTTGCACCACTAGCCATGATGTCATGGAAAGTCAGGATCAACCATTGGTTGTTGGCGCGAGCCGTGTCGATATAGCCCTTGACCGTTGCAACAGGTACGTTCGTCACGTCAACACCATCGCCGGCCTGGACTTGCTGATCGTACAGTAGGTAATCATTGTAAGGGAAGCTGTTGTAACCAACGTCGGCAAAGCCACGATGAGAGCTATAATACTTAGCCATGGTCATCATGGTGGCTGGATTCCAGTCGCCATAAGGAGTAGCTAGTGCCTTTGGCTCAACCCCAGTATTTGCCAAGATGGCAGCCTTGCTATCAGCCAGCTCACTGTTGAGCTGAGCGCTAGTCAAAGCCTGCGGCTGATCTTCAGCATCTGTGCTCGCAAGAAGTGGGTGAGACACCGTGTGTGAACCGATTTCCCAACCATAGGTCGTGCGCAGAGCATTGACTTGTGCCCAGGTCATATATGGTTTGGTGGTGTCTGCACGGCAAGTATTAGGAGCGGTTGTCATACCAATACAGCCGGTTGTCACGTAGCTCGTACCGCTAAAACCATACTTAGCAAGCGTTGGGGCAGCCTGGCTGTATGTACTCAACAGACCATCGTCAAACGTAAAACTGACTTTTACTCCAGCTGTCGTTGTTGCGGCCGCTACCTTTGGTACGGCAGCAAAACTCAAGCTAGCCGTCATGGCAATTGCCACTGAGGCGCTGGCAACTCTTTTCGAGACAGAAAAGAGCTTATTCAAATTTGCTAATCTGTTAAGCATACACTCCCTTTGTTTACCTAAACCATTAATAACCTTTTGCCTATCTGAGTGAGGGACAGATAGTTGTTCAGTTGGCGCTATAGTACAACAAAGTTGTTATTTATACAAGTATGTTTATTAGGATAAGCGTCATCTGTTAGCTTTTCAGCAGTACCTCAAGGCGCCGGTAGGCCGGCTTGGGTTTCAGGGTCTCATCCCATAAGAGGTCGTCACCAAGCGACAATGGATACGCCTGACTTTCAGTCGTTGAACCGTATTTGTCGGTGATACCCCAGGTCGTAATACTCTGGCAGCTGGAAGATTTAAGGCAGGCTCCAGCCACCGTTTCATACTGGCTTGCCTGTTGGTCAACATCTTCGCCGTGAACATCAAGTTCGGAAATTCGGGCCGCTAAACCGCGTTCGGCTAGCTGTTGCATGTGATTGACTAGCACACTACCGTCTACTTCATCGGCAGTTTCATAGATATGTGACTGAAAGCCGACACCGTCCAAGGGCACCCCGGCTGCCCGGAGTTTGTCTATGAGCCCTAGAAATGTCTGCCACCGCTCGCCATCGGCTTCTAGGCCATATTCATTAATAAAAATTTTCGCGTCTGGGTCAGCTGCACGTGCCGCTCGAAGTGCTACAGCAATGTAATCTTGGCCCATGGCTTCAAGCCAAATGTTTTGGCGCAAACCACCCTCATCTGCCAAGGGTTCATTGACCACATCCCACGAGGCAACTTTTCCTTTGTAGTGTCCCATGACCTGAGCAATATGATCAACCATGATAGTCTGTCGCTCGGTAGTGGTTGACTCGGTCATCCACTGAGGATTCGCTTCGCTAAAGACTAACGTGTGCCCATGAACAGCCATGCCTTGCGACACTGCTACCTTTACCAGCTGATCAGCATCATCAAATACAAAGACACCGTGTCTTGGTTGTAGGAATTGTGGCTTCATAGCATTTTCAGGAACGAGCAGTGAAAAATTACTGTACAACGCTGAGCGATATCCCTTATCCATAAGTAGCGGTTCAAGGGCAACTGCCGCACCAACTTGTTTGCGAGCCCCGGTCATTAACCCAGCCGTCAGTGTCGTGTCTGTGAGATCAACCTCATGGAGAACGACATCGCTGCCATTTAAACTCGTTATCGAAATATCGGCGAGGGTCCATGATTGATTGGCATCAAGGCCCAGCCATAGTTTCCCTTCTCGTAAAATGCCGCGATCATCAAGCATAATTGGCTCTTCGTTATTTATGTAGAGTATGAATCTGTTATCAATATGATCGATGCTGAACTGCTGCACGACTGGCACATCTGGTGTTAATTGCAGGCTATCAACGGGCTCCGAACCGCTCCCATCCCATAAATTGACCCTGAGATTTCCTTGTTCCAAAGAAACCCCGATGCTCGCTGGTTCAGCCCGCCACTCATCGTAAATGATAGGCAGACTGGCATAGAGCCTGAGCGAGAACGAGCTCTCAGTGTTAAATTTTGCAGTCATTCGGTAGTCACCGCTGGTCGTAAAGTACGATGCAGTATTGTATGGTGGATTCGCCTGATAGCTGGCTGATCCAAGCGTAACAATGCGACGATCAATCGGCGTTATCTCCATCCCTTGATCTCCCACGGACGCACCAGCTATTTTGAGCCAACTAAAAGCGTTTGTCGGTGAGGCAGTAACACTCGTACCGACAACTGGATGTCGATAGTCGGTTCGTGTTTGTTGCCAAAAAAACGTAAGCCCTAACAGAAGTATGAGACCACCACATAGCACTAACCAACGACGTGGATGCGACCAATTGCGGAGTATTGATATAACTTGCATAATTCTTACAACTATTGTACAATATTTATAAAGTAGTGGGCAAGCGGGGAATTATTACGCCGCAACATCAACTAACATGAGAGGTGGCTAGTCTTATGAAGATTGCCTCATTTATCAAGAACAAAGTAGCATCTGTTTTTGCAGCCGGTATTGTACTGGGCTCCGGAACGATTGCTATGCCGCTGCGTGCCCAGGCTGCAGTGACAAATCCGACGCCAAAAGCCAAAGTTAGCTTTACGTTTGACGATGGTCTACAAAGTGCCATCACCCAGGCTGCCCCAACGCTTGCGAAATACGGATATACCGGTACAAACTATGTGACGACCGGTTGCATCGGCATGACTACTACACAGAATACCTGCCGCGCAGATAGTGATCTTCCCTATATGTCCTGGGCTCAGGTACAGGCGCTCCAGAATACATACAAATGGGAGATTGGTTCGCATACTGTTTCGCACCCCCTCCTTGCAAGCACAGATCCGCAGGACCAGCCTCGCAAGTTAACTACTGCACAAGTGACGGCTGAACTGGCAAACAGCAAATCAGCCTTGGCAGCTCAGGGTATTAACGCTGTCAGTTTTGCTGCACCTTATGGTGACTACGACATGCCAGTACTTTCCCAAATCGCCAAATACTACAGCTCAGCCCGCGGCTTTGCAGACACTGGTTACAACACCTGGCCAAATAGCGATTACATTTTGCGCACCCAGCAAGTTCAAGCAGGTGTTAGCGTTGCTACCGTAAAAAGCTATATAGATACGGCAATTGCTAACAACCAATGGCTAATATTGACTTTTCATGAGATCCGCACCAATGCCAGCACGAACCCAGATGATTACCAATACAATACAGCTGATCTGGACGCTATTGCTGCATATATAAAGTCGAAGAATGTCTCGGTAGTCAATGTCAAAGATGGCATCATGACTAGCGATACCAACCTGTTGCCAAATAGCAGTTTTAACAACGGCATTAGTGACGGCTGGTCTACCGACGCACCAACGCAAATCACCAAAAATACCGCTGCCAACGGCAGCTTCCCTGATGCAACCAACTCTATTCGATTTGTTGGCACTACCAAAGCCACCCACCTTTTTTCGCCAAAAGTTGCAGTTTCTTATGGCACCAACTATGCTCTAAAAAACTACATTAGAGTTCAAAAGATTAACACCGGTGGAGAATTCGGCTTTTACGTCGATGAATATGACATCAATGGCAATTGGATAAGCGGCCAGTACAAAGGTGCCGAACGTAGCGTATTCGTAGAAAGCTTTAATTTTGCCTACAGCCCGACCTCGTCACGAGTCGCAACCGCACGTCTACAGGTATTCACGACTGCCAACTCAGGCGTAACCGCGTTCCTCGATAACAGCCAATGGTTTGCAACTTCACAAGCAGCCACTCCTCCAGCCACAACCAACCTTGTAACAAACGGTACTTTTGATGCCGGCATTAGCGGCGGCTGGACCACCAGCAGTCCAAGTACTATCACCGCTGATGTCTTAAACAACGGTAGCCCAGCCAACCCAGTTAATTCCGTCAAAGCAGTCAGTAGCTCTGCCAATACCTACTTATTCTCCCCGCTAGTAGCCGTCGATAGCACCAAGAACTACTCGCTAAGTACCTACGTTAAGTTGCAAGCAATAGTTAGCGGTGAAGTTGGTTTCTACATTGATGAGTACGATGCAAATGGCAACTGGATCAGCGGCCAGTACAAATCAGGTGCACGGTCAATTGGCAGTGCAGACGTTACCTTTTCGTACGCACCAAGTTCAGCTGCAGTTAAACAAGCCAGCCTGCAAATCATCATTGTCGGCAATAGTGGCATAACCACCTACTTAGACAACGTCCGCTGGCTTGCACTCTGAGATTAGTAACTTACTTTAAGAACGGGCAATAATTTGTTTGGCGACCGTTACTAAATGTGTGTAGTTTGCCGCGATGTACCAGATATCGATGGCCAGTATCGTTAGAAAAAGCATTTTTTCTCCGCTTTTGCCGGTAGTAATACGGAATGCTCGAATCGGCGGAAAGCCAAATTTAAACGGCAACGGTAAAAGCCAGGGCACACCTTCCTTGGTCAAGCTATCCATAATGAGGTGTGAGGCCATACCAATCATAAATGCCCACCAGACCAGGTTGATATCAACATTTGGCATAAGCGGGTGAATAAATAATAATAGAGCTTTCATTAAGAGCGCCGCCAAGAACAAACCTATGACCGAGTGAGTGATAAACCGATGCCCGCCGAGTCCTTTGCCCACGAATTTACCAAACAGTCGGCCAATTGGCAGATTACGCCAGAGGGGCGCAGTCGGCTGATCAATATCTGGTGCGATTCCCCCAAATTGGTTGGCCAAAAAAGCCACTAGGACGGTGGCTAGTTTAATGTCGCCGACGGGATAAACAATCAACAACGCCCCAAGGGCGGTGATTGCCGCTAAATCGTGCGTCCGTGCAGTCATAAGCATAAGTGTATCAAACTTGCTACCGCCCCTGTCGGTGAAACCTCTCCTCTGTTATACTAAAATTGATACTACGGCAAACAAAGGAGAGGTATGTCCATTTCAAAAATTCGAAAGTTCTTTAAACAGTACCGTCAGTTTGGATTTGTCCTGGCCAGCGTCGTCTTGGCTCTCATCCTCGACATTACCGGTAATGATACGCTGGCACACTTGGTGCTGCTTATTAGCGCAGGTATTAATGTCTTGCCTTTGCTATGGGGCATGTTCCAAGATTTGCGTGAAGGCACCTATGGGGTAGACATCCTGGCGGCTACTGCCATTATTACCTCGTTAGTCATGGGGGAGTACTGGGCTGGTATGATTATCGTCTTTATGTTAACTGGAGGCGAGTCATTAGAAGATTACGCTGAGCGCCGGGCCAAAACCGAGCTGACGGCCCTGCTCAAACGTGCACCGCGCAAAGCGCATATTTTACGCGGCCGCAAAGTCATCGACATTAAGGCGAGTGAAGTACGACCCAACGACCGCTTAATTATTAGGCCAGGGGAAGTTATTCCAGTTGATGGCGTCTTGGTTGAGGGCAAAACCAGTGTTGACGAATCTAGCTTGACTGGCGAAAGCCTGCCTGTTGTCAAAGGCGTTGGCGAAACGGTGATGAGCGGTTCGGTGAATACCGAGGGGCTTGTTACTATCAAGGCGCAAGCAACTGCCGCAGACAGCCAGTATGAGCAGATCATTCGACTCGTGCGCTCCGCGGCCGCCAGCAAAGCGCCATTTGTTCGGCTAGCCGATCGGTACAGTATTCCATTTACCATTATTGCTTTTACTATTGCCGGCAGTGCCTGGGCTTTGAGTGGTGAATCACTCCGGTTTTTGCAGGTATTAGTCGTAGCCACCCCTTGCCCACTGATCTTAAGTGCACCAATTGCCTTTATGAGTGGTATGAGTCGCGCGACCAAGCGCGGCATCATCATCAAAACAGGCTCGGCCCTTGAACGATTGGCCTCGGCCAAAACCATGGCTTTTGATAAAACCGGCACATTAACCATTGGCCAACCAGTCGTTGATCAGGTCAAAGTCTTTAAACCATTTTCGAAAGTGACAGTTCTCGAAATGGCTGCCGCGCTTGAGCAAAATTCTAATCATGTCTTAGCCCGTGCCATTATCGAAGCCGCCGCCAAACACGACACCAAGAAGGTCAAAGCCAAAAAGGTTCGCGAGCTGGCAGGTAATGGCCTAGAGGCCCATGTGAATGGTAAGGATGTGTTGGTTGGCCGATTGGGGCTTATTCAAGACTACGGGATATCGATGCCCAAGGGCTTTGACCCAGACGATGTACAACAGACTGCCGCATTTGTCGCCATCGATAACCAGGTGGCTGGTGTCATCACTTTTAAAGACGAAATCCGTCCTGCCTCCAAAGCAACGCTTGAGCAGCTGAAAGCCTTAGGCATACGCCATACCCTCATGGTAACCGGTGACAATAAAGTAGTGGCACAAAAAGTAGCCAAAGAGCTTGGTATCAGTGAGGTCTGCGCCAATGCACTACCCGCCGATAAGCTAGCGGTTATCGAGGGACAAAAGGTCCGCCCGGTCGGTTTTGTTGGAGACGGTGTTAATGACGCGCCAGTGCTCGCCGCTTCGGATGTCGGTATTGCACTCGGCGCGCGTGGCTCATCCGCTGCCAGTGAATCGGCTGATGTCGTGATCATGCTTGATGACATCGAGCTTTTGGCTGAAGGCATGCGCATTGCCAAACGAACACTGTTTATTGCGAAGCAAAGTATTTTGATCGGTATTGGCTTAAGTATTGGGCTAATGTTTATTTTCGCAACCGGCAAGTTTAAACCCGTGTACGGTGCAGCCATTCAGGAAGTAGTCGACGTCGTGGTGATCTTCAATGCGCTTAGAGCTCATGGCAGCTGGAAGAAGTTGCCACGGGCTGTTACGCAAGCCTAAAACACACCGACGGAAAATCTTTACTTAACTTAGCAAGTTGACAAGTAAGGTTGCTGCAATGGGCAACGATAAATTATCTAGTCCTTTGGGTGATGCTAGTTCAAAGATCATAAGTACTAGTGGTAATACGGCTAATAAAATGTAATCACTACGAGTACTTGACGGACCAAATACCACATACGTTGCGATAATCACGGCCGCCACTAGCAAAAAAGTTAGCGAGCCTTCTATAGATTTTGTCTCACCGATTACATGAAACTGGTGCTTGCCTGCTGCTTTGCCGACGATGGCTGCCGCTGCGTCTGCAAAAGTTAAAATCAAAACAGCGATACCAAAGGCCGCCTGCGAGCTTGCCAGAATCAGCGCACCTAAAACGCCAATAAGATAGTATAGATCACCATTCGAACGCCTACCGACTTTTCGAAAACTGCTAAACAGACCGCTTTCCCTGGCAATGACGACCGCACCCAGGCTTATACTGAGCAGCGCAGCGGTCCACGTTTTGTTTGAAAAAATGCTGGTCACAAAAATGCTCATGCCGAGTGTCATGTGCACCAGTTTACGCGCAAGTTCAGCCGACAGCTTGCCAGATTTTGCCAAAATATTAGCAACGACTGCAACCGTTGCAATGAGGATAATACTGATGAGTACGTAAATCATATTTGGATCTTTCTGGTCGGGGTGAGCGGATTTGAACCCATAAATGCCCTGATGGACATTTATGTAGTCACGAGCGAAGCGTCGTTAATTCCCGAGAACTAGACAAAACGCAGCATGCCAAATGCCCTGATGGACCTTTATGTAGATATTTGCGAAGCATCTTCCGCCTTGTGGTCGGGGTGGCGGGATTTGAACCCACGACCTCGTCGTCCCGAACGACGCGCGCTACCAAGCTGCGCTACACCCCGCTGTAATGGAGACACCCCTTCGGGGTTTCTCGTCGCGCAGGCAAAATCGAATAGATGTTTGCCAACGCTGCTCTTCCCGAGGATGCTCACAATTACAGGGGAATTATAGCAGAACGCTTTTTAAGAGCGGGGTTCACCAACTTGGTTGGTGTTGAAGTCGACGAATTGTACGTAGTAGTTCCAAGCCGCTTCCTCTTCCGCAGTAATGGCCATAGCCTTTTCTACCCAAGCCTTGACGCTTGCTTCGGCAATAGCAACGTCTTGACCAACAGAAAGACTTGGCGATCCGGCTTCTTTTGTCAGGTGTGTTTCAGCATAGACAATCTTGGCGCCACTTAGATCAATCTTGTTGACGATACCGTAGGTTTGAACAGCCTTACGGGCCATTTTGGTATATGAGTCCCCAGCTTGCGCACGGTAGTCGTAATGTGCCTCATCGGATTTGACCGAATTAACAGTTGCCGGTTCGGCCGCCTGCTGCTCAGCTGTTGCCTCCTCATCACCGTGGGCCACTGCCACAGAACCTAGTGAAGCACTTGCTCCGACAAATACCAGCGCAAATGCTGCTGCCAATAAAGATAGACGAACTTTCATAATTGAATTTTCCCTCCGCCCACCTTTTATATAATATGTTTACAGGGCGATTATAACACCGATATGCTAATTCTTACATTAGCTGTTGTAAATAACTCACTGCACCAGATAGCTTAAGGGGTCTTCGTATACAAATCTTCAATGATTAATTCTAATGGAACTCTTTCAATAGCGACATCTTGGATGGGGTACTTATCAGATATTGTGGCGATAACTTTCATGATCTGTTTTTTGTCCGCGCCAATAACCAGCTTGTTGCCCTTTGCTTCTAAAACTTCGCCGTACTTCTCGGCAAAGCTCCTATTTGGGCTAGCATCGACAAATTCAAGTCGGGCATAACGAATATTACTGTATTGATGGCTAAGTTTGTCCATAGAATCGTCAAATATGATTCGACCATGATTTATGACCAAGGCTCGGTCACAAACCTCAACGATATCGTCCATATCATGGCTGGTTAGTAGTAGAGTCTTCCCTTGCTCGTGAAGATAAGATAGAAATTTGCGTACATTGCGCTTGGAGCTAATGTCCAGCCCGATGGTTGGCTCGTCTAGAAATAAGATCTCTGGATCGTGCAAAATCGCACCAATTAGTTCGAGCTTCATGCGCTCGCCTAATGATAGTTTACGAACCTGCGAGTCTAGCACATGGCTCACCTGGAGTAACTCAGTGAGCTCTTTTACACGACCGTGGTAGGCGCTAATTGGAATCTCGTATAGTTTTTGCAATAGTTCGAAGCTCTGTCTAGCCGATAAATCCCAGTTAAGTCCAGCCTTATTACCCATCACTAAACCAATCTTTTTAAGAAAAGCGTAGTTTCGCTCGAATGGGCTATAACCAAGTACGTGCAACTGACCACTAGTCGGCTTGATTAAACCTGTCAACATCTTGGTTGTGGTTGTTTTGCCAGCGCCATTTGGCCCGAGGAATGCTACGGCCTCGCCACTAGCGATAGCAATATCTACCTCCGAAACAGCCGTTGCAGTTTGCCACTCTGGCCGAAAAATTCCGCTCAGTATATGCCTATTACCGCGCAGCCTAAACTCCTTAGAAAGTTTTTCGACAGAAATGGCAGTATTGGACTTCATGATTCTCCTTAAGACGATGCTGAGCTGTAGTTATTTAGGGCGCGTTTCCACATTATTTTGAATACAATAGAGAGTAATAAACTAGCAGCTACTGACGATACAACAATTGTAGCTGATGTACCCTTCATGAGTATGACAGCAACGGTCCCAGCTGTCATTAACAGCGTCGGTATAATAAAAAGACTGAGCACCTTCATGAACTGAGGTAGGTTTTGATAGGGCATTTGATTCATCGACGCTGTCCAAAAAAAGCCAGACAGCGAGTCAGTAGCGTCGCCTTCGGTGAAGACCGGGTAAGCTAGTGCAAAGATAAACGTCCTGAATATAAAGTATCCCGAAATCCAAACTATTATTCCAAGTATTACTGAACTCAAACCAATATTTAATCGACTCCAGTCTATCATAGCTCCAAAAATTAGTAGGCTAGGTACTGCCGCCAATAATGTACTTATCGGTTTAATGGCCCGTGCATATAAGTACGCCCTGAGTGGAACTGGCCTAAGCATCATTAAATCAAAATGGCCAAACCTAACACTATCAACCAACAGGAACATCGGCAATGCTAGTAACCTCGTAGTACTAAAATAAGTAAACTGATTTACAAACATCAAAAAGAAAAAATCATTGCGTGAATAGCCAGCTATCAAACCAGCCCGACGGAACAATAAATCAATAAAGACTGTTTGGGTAACAACGTAGATAATAGCTGTTAGCACATCAGCCCAGAAATTTGCTAAAAAAGCCGTCTCGGACCTGATTTGTTCCTTCTGACTTGCTAGCACTACTCTTAGGGTGTGTTTGATTCGCAACTTTCTCATATGCCCGTCGCCTCATACTTTTCCAACCCGCGATGCCAGAATTTGACTGCTAGTACAACTAGCCCAACCGCCCATACTGATCCAATTACTACGTACTTCCACTCTGGTGGATACCCCTGAAGCAAGCGTGCCAAGTGATACTGACTGGCCGGGAAAGGGCTTAATTGCAATCCAGCTGCCACACTAGCAGGCATTAGAAAAAGCGGAATTAATGAGCCGCGCAATAATCCGGCGGTAAGCTCAAAGGAATTTTTTATACCCATGGCCTCTACCGTATAGAACCCAACTGTACCGATCATTATATTGAATGAAGCATTAATAAGCAGTGTATTAAATAGTATTGGAACTAGGTATGGCAGCGAGTGTCCAGCGATACCCCCGGCAATTGCCACACCGACCAATACTTGCAGTGCACCAATAGATAGATTCACCGCATTCCGTCCGGTGCGTATTGCCCACGGATATAGAATCGGATTAATCGGTTTTATGAGAACTTGGTTAAGTTCGCCAGACTTGATAAGCCTGATGGTCATAGAGCCAATACCATACCCAAGATAAAAAAACGGTGTGATACCGCTGGCAATTAAGTAAAAACTAACTATCTGTCTGGTATCAATGTCGCCTGATAGCGCATAACGCGACACCAACACCCAGAAAATGATGTACAGAAGCGTTTCGCCAAGTCTTGAAATCACCCCAAAGAAGACTTCCCAAGGATAAGTCCGAAACCTTTGCGCCTCTAACCAGGACATAGCCATGAGAAGTCTGACACTTTTATACATAGGTATTATCTTACGCTAGATTACCTGAGACAGACCAGGTAAAAGTATCGTTTTCAATGTTTTGGAGAGCTCTCGGTCAAGCAAGGAAAACTCGAAAGCCCATCAGGGCTTTCTCGACCCAAGGGTTCGAATCTGTCAGCCATCAATGAAAAAAACCACCGAAAAGGTGGTATTTTTCATTGATCGGGGTGAAAGGACTCGGTCACCTTTGGCGGTCACTTTCAGCGACCCCGAGATTTCATGATATCAAGCAAGCTTGATTCAGAAAGTCTCCTTGTGACAATTCACTGAATTGTCTCACCCGCAACTTCATCTTTGAAAACAAGTTTTCAAGAGAAGGTTGCCTTGCGAACAGCCCCCGGCTGTTCTCACCTTCGACCTCTGAGGTCAAAGTTTCCAGTCGCTACATGCAGACACGAAAAAAGCCGAGCAAGTGCTCGACTTCTTTCGTGGTCGGGCTGATGCGCCGTTACTCAAACTTCGGTGACCGGGGGAAGCGGTTGCGACGGTTGGCTGAGCTGCCAGTTCGCGGAGTCGAAGACGACCCGGAGATCGTCCCGGAGCAAGTTCGGCTCCGGGTGATCCTGTCGGCCGAGGACAAGCAGCAGCTCGCCGAGGCGTACCTTGCCGGCTCCACGATTCGTGAGTTGGCTCGACGCTTCGGGATCAACCGGGAGACGGTCTCGAAGATCCTTGCCGACCACCGGATCGAGCGTCGCTACCACCAGACCGTGACGGTGGACATGGAACGAGCAAGGGAGCTACAGGCCCAGGGTCTGTCGATCAACGAGATCGCGGCAGCCTTGGGCGTGGGGCGGACGACGTTGGTTCGGGCTCGTCGGGCGGCACGGCTTGGGAGCTGAGCTTCTGGCGTTCTTGTTCCTGCCTGGCCCAGTCGACGAGCGTTCTGGCCAGTCGTCTGATGTCGGGGCGTTCGTTGGCAACGCTCTCGACGTAGATGGAGCCGTGCTGCTTTGACGCCGGTATGGCGTACCCGCCAGTCGGAACCACGTATGCGCCTTTCGGGCGCTTCGATCCGCCGATCTTGATGCGTGGTGATCTTCGCTTCGGCATGGGAGACCTCCTTTCTCCCACCCTCGGGTCAGGTTCCTTCCGCGCCGCTCTGCGAACTCGGCTAGTGTTTGCGTATGCGTACCCTCACTCGGGATCAGGTGGGCTCGTTGGTTGCGGCGAGCGAGTCCGTTGAACTCGTTGATGCTGATCGAATCATCCCGGCTCGGAGCGAGGACGATCCTCGACCGAAGTGCTTGGTTCGATACGACCTCAACGGCAATCCCATTCACATTCACAACTGAACTTCTCAGCGCGATGATCGGGCCGAACGAGATCGCCCGTCGCCTTATCGCGTCATACCGGCAGTTCACTGACTCGCTTGAGCCGGTCCACCTCGAGTCGTATTTTGACCCCGTTGCCGTCGATGTCCTGCCCCGTCCTTGGATGGTGACTGATCAGAGCTTTCGGGTTGCACTATTCGACTGGCCACAGCTGCAGTACTTCACCGATCCGGAGGAGGCGCAGTCTGCCCAAGCTCATTTGAGGCGCACGCGTCTGTACGAGTCGATCCACTGCCGGAACGAGTCGGAGTGGCAAGTGCAGGTGGCACGAGCTATGCAGGCCGTGATCGGACACACGGTGATGGTGTCCGCCTACCAATCGACCACGCGTGATCAGGCGCTGCCGCGGCACGTTGACGCCTGGTTCAACCAGGTGCTGCAGTTGGAAGGTACGAAGCGCTGGACGTTCGACAGTGATATTGTCGTCATGAACCCAGGTGATTTGCTGGTCGTGCCGACAGGTGCCGCTCATGAAGTGAGGGCAGAATCCGATTCGCTCCATGTGTCGTTCGAGGTTGTCGATCAGGCGGTGGTCGACGGATACTTGACGACCACCACTGACTCACCGCCGACCTGAACCTCGGTCTGCGCTCCGCCGTCCCGGTAGTCGCTGATACTGACACCCAGCGCCTTCTCAATAGCGTCTTTGTTGCGTAGCACATGATGACGCACGGGCGAATCCAGCGACTCAAAAAGTAGGCTCAGTTCCTCGTCTTGAGGGTCTGAGACAAACCTCCGAAGCTCGCTTAAGAGCATTCTGGTAGTTACCCGCATGTATTCCATTGTCTCACTATGCATCGACGCGTTCAAGCGGATGTTAGAATGGAAGCAGAGGAGATTCCATGAGCGAACCCGACGAACACAAGGAGAAGATCCGCAAGGAAGCGGAAAGAGTCGAGGAGTCTGCGAAGTACACGGCGCAGTCGCAGTTTGAGTACTCGAAGACCTGGCGAAGTGTGGATCGGTGGGTTGGTGGAGCCGCCGCTGCACTTGCCGCTGCCTCGGCAGCCGGCGGGTTGTCTGAGGTGCTATCGGCGCGGTGGGCCGGGCTCATCGCTCTGCTGTCTGCATTGACCGGTGCGATCGCGACCACCCTCGGAGCACCGAAAGCCAAAGATCGCGCACACTCGACTGCCAACGCGCTGTTGGCACTTCAGCAGGACGCTCGCATCTTTATCAACATCGATTTGCCTGGCTTGGACACGGACGACGCAAGGGAGCAACTCAGGACACTGGTTGCCCGGCAGCAGGAACTCAACGCCACTGCGGAGATCCCATCGGGGCGGGCTTGGCGTCGAGGCAAGAAGAACGTCGATGAAGGCGGTCAGGACTACCGAGCAGATTCCGGGGCGCGAGATGGCTAGGTCGGTCCAGGAGAGTTTTGACGTCTTTCACGGCTGGCTCGTGCCAACTGAAGCACAGCGAGTGAGTGGTGCATCGCATCGCGCCTCGGTGAAGAACGCACTCGAAGCGCGTCTCAACGTGCAGAACTTCTTCGAGACTGGCTCGTTCTCGCACGGCACTGGTGTCCGCAACTACAGCGACATTGACGTCCTCGTGAGTCTCGGCGGCACGAAACCGAGCAGTTCGTACACGGCGCTGACCAACGTCAAGAGTGCACTGGAGGCGCGCTTCCCGCTAACCACGATCGAGATTCGCAGGCCTGCAGTCGTCGTGAAGTTCGCTGGAGGCTACGAGACCTGGGAAGTGATCCCCGGCTTCAACACTGGCCGGCAGAGTGGCAGCCATCTGGTGTACGAGATTCCTGGACCGGCGTCAGGCGACCCGTACATCGAGTCTGCGCCGAAAGCGCATCTGGCCTACGTGAATGAGTGCAATGAGACCCCGACCCAGGGGAAGGCCAAACGGCTTGCCAGGTTCATCAAGGCTTGGAAGTATTACCGGAACGTACCGATCTCATCGTTCTACTTGGAGATGAGATGTGCTCAACACGTGCGCGGGCTGGAATCCTACATCGACGTCTGGGATGTTTGTTTGCTGTTGGAGAAGCTACGGGATCACTCACTGGCAGATATGAACGATCCTGCCGGTGTGGTGAGCCGCATCAAGCCGTGCTCCTCGACTGCCAACCACACAGACGCTCTCTCCAAGGTCACAACAGCCGCCACTCGTGCTCGCAATGCACTCGAAGCGCACCGCGCTGGGCGAACGGACGATGCCTTCTACTATCTCAACCTGCTCTTCGCGGGGCGGTTCCCCAGTCGCTAGTCCCCATCGCCCGGTGTCGTAGGTCGTGCTTCATCTGTCGAACTTTCAACAACGGTTGAGGCACGAGGTCGCACCTCGATCTGTTAGATCGTTGTTGGTTCTTCAGCAGATGAAGGACGGGTTCGAGACCTTCGGCGATCTACTCAAACTCGTTGACAGAGGTGACAGTCGAGAGCTGTGAGCTGCCGGCATGAAGAGAGACGTACCGACTGGTACGTCTCTACCTCTGGAATGAGTGAGAACTATTCTCAATTCTGGTCGGGGTGAAAGGACTCGAACCTTCGACCTCCGCGTCCCAAACGCGGCGCGCTAGCCAACTGCGCCACACCCCGCTGTGATGGAGACACCCCTTCGGGGTTTCTCATCGCGCCGGGCCGCGAAATAAATTCGGCGGCTCGGGCTGCTCTTCCCGAGGAATAGACCATACAAGCAAGAGGAGTATAGCAGGAATCACCTCTGTTGTATAGATTATTTGCTGGTGGGGCGGTGGCGAGGGAAGAGTAATGAGATGGCAACACCGCCGCCTAGTAAAATACCAAGCACGCTCAAACTGCCGCCGACTGGCACATGCAGCCCAAGCGGCGCTGCAATCATCTTAAAGCTAATCCAGGCCAAAATACCGGCTAGGGCCCAGTTAAGCGCCCAGAACTTATCTTCAACCGCCTGATATACAAAGAACAGCGCCCGCAGGCCGAGAAGTGCAAATACATTGCTTGAATACGCAATAAATCGGTCTGGGCTGACTGCCAAAACTGCTGGCACACTGTCTATCGCAAACATAATGTCAGTAAACTCAATCAAGATAATGATGCCGGCCATCATCGTCAGCATTCGCTTGCCGTTCACTATAGTGGTCAGTTTATGCCCGTCGTACTTATTATGAATCGGTAAGTGTCTGGTCATGAATTTCCAGATTTTCATATTAGCAACGTCGGCTTCTTTTTCGGCATCATGATCTTTTTCATTCATGGCCTCTTCTAGTGTTTTCCAGGCTGCACGAAGCAGGATGATGCCAAAAATAATACTTATCCACTCGAACCGGCTCAGAAGCTCAATGCCCACTAATATAAATAGCAACCGAAAGACGATGGCTCCGGCGATACCATAATTCAACATACGTCGCCGCAGTTCTGGTGGCACGCGGAAGGTCGTAAATATCAAACCGATAACAAATAAGTTATCGAGACTTAGCGCTTTCTCTAAGGCCCAGGCAGCCAAGTATTCTGCTCCGGCCTGATTGCCCACGAATACAAACACTGGGATACTGAACGCCAGGGCCAGACCAATGTAAAACACCGACCAATGAACGGCCTCTTTGAACTTAATGACGTGGTCGTGCTTGGAATGTTTGGCCTCAATAATGGCATAACCAACCAGCGCCAAAATGATGGCCGCGTACATAAACCACGGGATATGGTAACCGCGCACTGCGGATTCGGCCACGGAACTAAAATAATGCATCCCGTTAATGATAACAGATGAGGTCTAGTCGCGCTGAGTATTTAGTACGGCGTGAGCAGTGAGTGCGGTGGCAATGGCGTCGTCCATAGGGTGATGGCGCACTAATTGACGCCCGCTCGTCGCAGTCGTGATCAGTTTTAGTCTTGAGGTTTCCGAAATCCGCTGGTTGCCAATTAATAAAGATGGCAGCTCAAGAATCGGAAACGGGTGTTCCCAATAACGCTTTTCTAAATCATTATCCTGACAATCAGCCATAAACCGATATTCAACTGGGTAGCCATTGGAGATAACCACATAATCACTTTTGGCTTGAGCGGCAACAAACCAGCGCCAAAAGGCATCACACATCGCTTGGTAATTGCCATGCGAAATACTTATATCACCAATGACCGGCAGGACATTATCTTTGACCCACTCATCAACACTATCTTCTATTTTTATACGTGCCACAAATGAATCAATGGTTTGGCCCTTAGCATCAATCACCACACCCGCCACGGCAAATGCTTGTCCATGCAGGCCGTTGGATTCAATATCAAAACTTAAGATCTTGGTAGCGCTACTGATGGGTGGGGTTTTGGATAATTTCATTTATTTGCGGCGGCGTTCTTCGAGCCATTTTGGCGGCTTACTATCAAAACTTATATCTTTTAGTTCGTAGAATTCTTTCTCAGTTATGTTGAACTCTGCCATATAGGCAGGCTCAACACTGCCAAACAACGCTTCCTTCCACGTAAGACCGAGTTTCGCCGCCAGTTCTTTGACATCATTCTCACTGGGACCTTCTATTTCGAGTAGCGGCTTTATCCATGGCCACTCATCCAACACCACTTCGCAGCCATTGTATTCCCATGTTTCACGTCGAGTAATCTGATAGGCCTTAGCAACCAATCCAATAGCATTCATAATCTGCTCGGCTGCTGCATAGTCGCCCACGGTAGTTTCAATTTCTTTGACCCCATGTAAAGACCAGCTTTCGAGCTGCTTATAGGTCAGTGTGATCTTATTGCCATTGTCACGAATCCGTAACCAGCCACCTTTATTTTCCAGTGCTTTATCAGCAAAATCGAGATTGACACGCTTCATCGTGATCATGGGTTGCTGACACGTCGCTCCAATCTTTTTAAGCTTTTGGCGCATCTGTGCGTGGTCAATATCAAGAAACTTGGCCTCAATCTCTGTTTGCATACGAATATTGTACCTCAGTCCAATTATGACTACTCAAATTACACGGACTTCGAAAAATACAACCGTATCATTCACGAGAGTCTACTTGGCGAATTCGATGGCGCGGGTTTCGCGGATGACGTTGACCTTTATCGTACCTGGGTACTGCATGGTGCTTTCGATTTTTGTCGCGATATCGCGGGCTAGTTTGATTGAACCCAGATCATCAAGATCAGTCGGTTTTACGAAGACACGGACTTCCCGGCCGGCACTAATGGCATAGGCTTTTTCAACACCGCCAAAACCAACAGCGACATTTTCGAGGTCACGCATGCGTTCGGCAAAGTTTTCGGCACTAATGTTGCGGGCACCGGGACGAGAGGCGCTAATGGCATCAACCACGCGAACCACCAAGGCTTCGGGTGTTGTTGCTTCCATGTCATCATGATGAGCTTCGGCTGCGTGTGCAACCGGCTCTGGCACACCATATTTGCGCAAAATTTCACCACTAATGTGATGGTGCTTGCCTTCCATCTTGTGTGTTAAGGCTTTGCCGAGATCGTGCACGAGCGCTGCGTATTTGGCAGTCTTGGCATCAATGCCTAACTCTTCGGCAATCACTCCGGCAATGTGCGCCATTTCAGTTGAATGCTTCAAAACATTTTGGCCATAGCTGGTGCGGTACTTTAATTCACCAAGATACTGCAACACTTCTTTAGGAATACCAACGATGCCAACTTCACGCGCTGCGTCTTCAGCAGCCCGCATGACGTCTTTTTGAACTTCTTTTTGAGCCTTCTCAACCACTTCTTCAATGCGCCCAGGGTGAACGCGTCCGTCCTTTAAGAGCATCTCTAGTGCTATACGTGCAACTTCACGGCGCACAGGATCGAAAGAGCTCAAAATGATCATACCAGGCGTGTCGTCAACCATGATGTCGACGCCAGTTGCACGCTGCAAGGCCTGAATGTTGCGGCCTTCCTTGCCGATGATGCGACCTTTCATTTCTTCGTCGTCCAGCTTGACGGCTGTGACCGTTCGTTCAGCTGTCACGTCACTCGCCATGCGTTCCATAGCCTGGGTAATCACCACTGCGGCTTTTTCTTCAGCGTTTTCTCGTGCTTCGTTTTGCAGTTTTGAAACGAGGCCGAGTAGGTCGTTTCGAATATCCCGCTCGGTCATCTGCATCAGCTTGTCAGCGGCGTCAGCTTTGGTGAGCTTGGCAATTTTTTCTAACTTATCCTGTTGTTTCTGTCTCTTATACACATCT
>JAHBAU020000010.1 GCA_018499905.2 Candidatus Saccharimonadota bacterium
ACGCTGATTGCGCTTATTAGCCCTATCTACATCGTGCTGCTGCTCAGTTTCGGCAGCGGCATCCCCATCCTCGAAAAAGCCGCCGACAAAAAATGGGGCAAAGACCCCAAATACCAAGCCTACAAAAAGCGTGTGCCAACGCTAATACCAAGAGTTAGAGTCTAGAGTCACGAGTCTAGAGTCAAGACAAGCAGCAATTATCAATTTCGAATTTCGATTGAATGATTTAGTGATTCAATGCCAAGTCATTAGAAGCGCGAAAATTGTTTTCAAGAAATTTAGTTTTACAAATAACATTGACTAAATTACAAACATAGATTTATATTTACATATTTAACACGGAGTGACTATCATGGCGACACCTGAGTGTTTTATAACTGAAAACGGTATAAGAACTGTTGTGAATCAGGATGCAAATTTAAGGCATCAAGCATTGGTAGTATGTGTTGACACTAGTCAAACCCCTGACGCAGATTTAAACTACCCTCATTTCTTAGAGCACGTGTTGATGCGTGATAGATCGCAATTTGGCGACCAGAGTTTCTCGCAGATCGTTGATGAAAGTGCCAACAAGTCAGGCGCAGCTACATATCCTAGCTTGCTCGCGTTTGAACTCGATTGTGTGCCCAACGCTGTTCCGCACCTTTTCCCGGCTTTGCTAGATACCCTTGCGCGTCCTAAAATTGACGAAATTGCAGTCGAGACAGAACGTACAGTCATTGCTAGTGAGATGATAGAACGTGCCGCCTCTCCTGACGCGGGTGTCTGGGAACGTGCCTGGGACAATCATGGGTTTACACATACAGCTGTTCGCGAGGCGGCCACCTTAGACACTGTGACTGTTGACGGTTTGGTTGCCTTCCATCGCCGAACATTCACGCCTGCTAATATGTTTGTTGTGACCGCCGGTCCTGCGTCAGTTGATGATATTGCAAGAATCATCGAGAATAGCCCCCTTGATCCTGCAGCAACTGCGCCTGAAGGAATAGGAACCAGGCAGTGGCAGGATCACAGACAAATAGTTGTTTCAGGCGGGGAAACAAAAATGACCGGTCACTATTTAAGGGTTATCAATGCGCCACAACCTGAAGCAGCTTCAAGAGTTTTTGGTGCACTTAATAGAAGAGAGAGCGAAGGTAGTTTCTATACTACAGCGGTTGATGGCATTGGTGTATACTCTGCATACTTTATGCCCGTAAAATACCCATTCGTCGACGACGCCAGGCACTATGTAGCAACAGAAGGCACTATAGGCCGAGTGAGAAAGGTGCATGAGCTTGGCATGACGACTGTTAGCGATTTCGCTGAGACACCACCAGCTTTGGCTGATCTCGATCACGTAAAGCAAGTTATTCGAAATGAAAGCGTGTTTGGTGAAGGTGATCCAGCTTTTTGTCACAATCGTCCTGGCGAGGTCGTCAGTGGTCTTGTCGAACAATTGCCTCACTTTCCGAATATCCTTAGTGAAGAAGTCAGGCTAAGAAATGTGGATGAAGTTACCCCAGATCAAATACAGCAGTTGGCTAGTGACTTGCTAGGTGCGCCAGCGTCTTATAGCGTTGCCGGCTCTAAGCGTTTTATTGACGCTATAACTTCACAAGTTTCATGATTCGTGAGTTATAGAGTACGTGGCTCTCAACTCAAGACTCTTGATTCTTGCACCAGATCGTCAGACGCTAAATTGCGGTATATCTTCTTGTCCCGCCCCAGCCACTTGCTGTTATCTGGCCACGGGCCACTAGGTCGCGCAAATATTTTGATGTTGTTCCGGGCGGCAGATTCATGGTCTTGGCGATTCGAGGCAGTGGAGCCTGACCATTTTGCTTAATATAAGCCAACATTTTCGACAGGTTTTGCTCCATCTGCGCCTGTCTCGCTGCCACGCCTTTTAAGGCAATCTCTTTCTGATGCTTTTTTAAGTAATAAGCTGCCGCAATCTTCAACTCAGCATCAGTCAACACCGCCACCGCTGCTGGCAAGGAATGATCATTGCTCGGTTGTTGAACAGGTGGAGCAGGTTCTTCAGCCGGAGCCTTAAGCGGTTCGGCTGCCTTAGGTGTTTCGTCTACTGGTTGCGTCACTTCTGCCTTTGGCTCGTTAGGCTGTGTTGTTGGCTTTGGCGCAGCTGCAGGTGCTGGCTCTTCAGCTGTCTCGGGTTCGGGCGCGACAGGTTCTGGTTGTTTCGTCTCCGCCTCGGTCGGCGGTAATTCCGGTGCAACAACAGGCTCCCCAGGCAACTCAACAGCCGCAACCGGCACAACACCATCAGCAGTGACTATAGCTGGCTTAGATTGCTCCACACTTGGCTCAATCGATGTTGTAGCCACAGGCCTTTGAACAGTGTTAGCCACCTCAGAAACGCTCTGTGGCGAAACAGGTTCAGCCACGCCATTCGAAGCAACAACGTCACTTTTATCGTCAGCCATATAGCTAATAATAACTCAACCCTAGCTTAAGTCTTATAGCATCATACTACGCGTAAATCACCGAACGTCAGCAAGGTAAATCACAGCTGCAGCCTGCCGATCGGGAAGTGGCATCTCGAAGGCCGTTGCTTCATAGTCGCCTACAGCAGCAACAGAAGGCAAAGCACCTTCGCCGCCTGGATCAACATCAGGGAGATCCTTGTCGTCAATAAATTCAGCAAGTGTATCGATCCAAGAGCCCATGGGGATCTTGCTTGCGCCGTCTAAAAAATCATCAATATTGTCGATGCTTGCACCGCTGATAACTGACTCGAGCCTGCTATTACCATTATCTTGTCGTTGCTGGAAGTTGATTCCACCATTAAACAAGACGTAACCCAAAAGTACGGTACGAAGACTCATTATGGGTTTATCTTTAAAGTTTAGTGTTACCTCTTGTTTTTTCATACGACCTCCTAGTTCCTATCGAAAGATATCGATGCAAGTCTAATTTTAACAACTATTCCTTAAACTACGCTCATCTCCCAGGATGTCAAGGCTTTGTTGATAAAAACACAAAAGTGTGATAAGATAAGTGTCCCTATGGTACTAGATAATATTTTCGAACGTCACGGCTACGGCCCGGACGGCATCAAAAAACCCGACCCTAACCTGCATATAGTTGAAGGCGAACTGTCATACATCGACCAGCTGAGATCACTAGGCGTTGATATTGATCC
The DNA here is from genome assembly GCA_018499905.2 of Candidatus Saccharimonadota bacterium. GTDB lineage: Bacteria > Patescibacteriota > Saccharimonadia > Saccharimonadales > AQU-01 > AQU-01. Next base: position 3,146 of record JAHBAU020000010.1, read on the forward strand.
TGGTGACGAGTTGGTGCTAGCCAATCCCAAGGCTTACGGCCCGTTTGGCGATGCTACGCTAAACGACTATGAGATCCGCCGCACCCAGCAATTGGCAACCCAAGAACCAACGAGTATAATCTCAGCCGCAAGGCAGCAATCAGCCTAAGTTAAGGAGAAATATATGACCGACGCACCAAACCCATACGATAATCGTGGTAAGAGAGATTTCATTTTGCCAGAGCATCTCGGTGAAGGAGTAACTCCACGCACTGATGGGTATCTACCAGAACTGGACGCATCGTTGCTTGCAGATAGAGCCCCGCAAGGTTGGGATCGAATCACAGGCAACCCTTTCGCAGGTGTCACTGCGGAAGTATCCGATGCTGTAGTCCTGTCGGGAGCTGATCGTGATAGAATCGTGCGTGATGTTATGTATTCTGACTCGGCTCTGACAACTGCTCAGATTGCGAACACCAAGGGGCTAACTGCACAGGATATTTTGGAAGCTGAAAGAAATAGATTATTGCGTGGAATTGGCCAAGATCCTGATACATCACATAGTCTTGAAGGTCCCACAGCGGGGATTGCCGGTGATAATTATTGGGAAGGTATATCGAACCTAGCTGATCGAGTTATGGGCGAGCAAGCCAGTGCCACAGAACCCGAGTTTCCAAAGCGGAGTCCTAAAGACCCTATGGGCCCCGACATAGATACGCCCCATTTCTAAAGACTCAAGCCAACAAAACTCCTGACTCTAGTCTCCTGACTCATGACTCATGTCTCTAGACTCTTGACTCATGACTCATGACTCTTGACTCTTGACTCTTGACTACATGCAGCCTTAGGCAGCTGCAGGGATCCAAGTCACACCCTTGGCGTCTAGACAACCGGTGGCAATAGCGACGTGTCCAGGTGCGTTCGGGTCACCAGGTGCGTGAAGGTTTCCAATGTTGAAGCCAGGTTCTGCCATAGCAGCATCCCAGTCCAAGCCCGGGTTAATTAATCCGGAGTCGCCAACAATAGCCTCGGCTATGCTGTCATTGCCGTTCAGCATATTTGTCGCTTGACCCATGTTAGTAAAGTACTGATCGATGGTGTAGAAGAGACTATAATCACCGCTTCTAGGGTGCGGCAGCATGGTCAGGTCCAAGATTGGCGCCCCGTTTGCGCAGTTAAGCTGTCGATCAATGGTAACCCCTGCGCTATCAACAACAGAATAGTTATAGGTGTGAGCGAGTTTTTCTACAGCAGCCACAGTGGTAATTGGCGCAGTCGGCGGGGTGGTGGCATCAATCATACCGCCACTGGTTACGACGCTATTGGGACTTGATCCTCCAGGAGTAGTTGGCGTTGCCTCGCCGGGAGCAGCCGTGCCACCCGAGCCAGGAGCAGTGTTGATCGGTGCCTCACTGCCATTTACCTGAGTTATTAAAGCTATACCGGATACAAAAGCTGCAGCCGCGACAATTGCTGCAGCGGTCGTTGAAACTCCTTCGTCGCGAACCGGGGTTCTTCGTGGATCAAGTTCTGCAACAATTGGTCGGCTCTTACTTCGTGTTTTCATAATTCGTTCTCCTTATTTCGTTCCTTTAGTTGTCGGCTAGTCGCGCAGTGTTTCTGTCGCTGGCCATTAAATAATACTTACACCTATACTTCATTGATATGCACTCCGCTGAGCAATAAGTCACTCGTACTAACCGATTGGAGGCCTTGGGCGGCAAGTGCGTCTAGCAGATATGTTAATTCGGCATTGCTGGTAGTCCGGGGTCGGTGTCGACCGCCGTTCTCTACGCCATCAGTATATTCGTCATGCATTAAGATAATCTTACCTGGCTCAAGATCTAGACCGTTAACGTTTTCTTGAATCCCGGCCAAAGCAACCTCAGGGGCGTCAAAGTCAAATTTCCAATCGTTTGTGTCAGCCCCCGGGCTAACATGTATATGACACTGCCCAGCCTCGGCTACCTCTTGGTTAAGCGCATCGCTATATGCTAGACCAGGTGCACGATAAGCGTAGGGCACAAACCCAAGTGTATCTTGGAACACCTGGTTGGCGGCATCATGGTCAGCAGCATTGGCGTCGGCGTCATTTAAAATGTGTCGCAGGCTGTGAACACCAATCTCATGACCGTCAGCCAATACTTGTTGGGCAACAGCCAGGCCTTCCGGAGTTTGCAATCGATTGGCAACAAAAAAGAATGTGATTGTTTGGCCGCGTTCGCGGGCAATTCGAGAATTCTCTAAAGTTGTTGCTGCAGAAGGACCATCGTCAATTGACACGTTGACCCATGGTTGGTCGGTGTCGACCGATACAACTTTCTCACCGGGAGCACACGGTACACCCGCTGAGCCGGCAGCAATTTGATCAACAACCGGCGCGGCATAAGTTGTTGGCGGCGGCAGGGTGGGATAAGCCGCAGCCTCTGTCGTAGCCGGCGTGTCGCCCAGCCATGGTATGTCGTTAAAGGCGTTACCGACACGGGTTTCTGTACGGCCGACGGCAGTTTCGTCACTACCGTACAGATTATTGGCTGTCATGACGCTGCCTCCAGCAATCAATAGGGCAGATGCACCAGCCACGATTCTTTCACCGGTACCCCAATTTCCTATAGCTTGTTTGACTGATCCCATATAATTCCACGCCGCTTAGTTCTAAACTTACTATACGATAATATAATTTAATGTGCAAAAGATTATATAGCAAGGCTATGGTTAGTCCAACAAGCTGTTAGCAAAGACTGGACAATCCCGGCAAAGCAGACTAGGCTGTAGGGCATAATATAAAATCACGATTAGGAAACTTATGGCATCTGGCGAATCAGCTCCAAACCCAGATTTTGATGGTCTCAAGCTCGCAGGAAAGTTTGCCACGCTTGCACTGACAGTATTGACTGCTCAGCGAGGAGTGCATATTGATCGATTGAGTGACGTTGTTGTGGTTACTGGCATGACCATTGCCGATGGCGGACTAGGCTATTTGAGTTTTCGTGATGGTCTTACTGGCCGCTTTGTTGGCCGCCGGTTAAACAAGGGCCAGTCGGTTAGCATGAATCGCCCAATCAATGCTCGGCTCGCTGGTATCGCAATGGCATTTGGTGGAATTCTATCTGGGAGCATTGCTCTAGACCAGTATATGGGTGATAAACCGGTGACTACCACAGCCCCTCCAGCGTCAGTGCTCACGCTGCCCCCCAAGCCAGCTGAGGTTACGGTGATCACCAATCCCGTCATTACTTTTAACAGCGAACCCCCAACTAGCCCTGAATATCCATGCGAACTTGAACCGTTCAGTCCAGACGGTGATGGATTCCCAAGTACTGGCAGCGGCAGTCAGATTACAAAGCTACAAAATGGCATCAATGTCTTAGCCCCACGCCTTAACATTGAACAGATCGAAGTCACAGGTGATCTGGTCGACAATACCGAATCTATTCAGGCTATAACTGTTTTTAAAGATTGGGCCGCTGCCCAGCTGGGCGATAGCTTTGTTCCCGGTCCTGAGGGGCAGGTTACATTACAGATGTGCAGTTTGCTAGATTTGTGGAACGATGGCAATTCCAACACGCCTTGACTTCAATAGTCCTTCATTAATTTGCAAACTGGACAATATTCTTGACATGCATAGTGTGCAGGCCTAAAATTCCCATAAATCAATTCTAAACTTGTAACGGTACTAACTAGAGCGGAGGAAAATTTTATGAAGAACCCTATTACTGGAGTCAAAAGTAGAATTGCTAATATAGAGCGCCAGCCAAGCCGTGTTGATATGGGCACCAATGCGCGGATTGTGCACAATACTGTCGGGGCCCTGTGTACTGCTGCTTCACTTGGTCTTGCTGCATGGGGTGTGAAGAATGGTTTGCCTAATGTGGTGTCGATCGACGACGGCGTTAGTTTGAGTATCACCAGCAAGGCCATGAAACTATTTGGGGGGGCTGGAATGTCTGGCGGTGTCGCTGGCTGGACACTCTCCAGGGGTATTAACAGGATACCAAGTTTTGATGGGACAAAAAGCAATAGTATTGCATCTGGATCTGCCTTAATGATAAGTACAGGTGTACTGCTTGCCGGATTTGTAACTGCACCAGAGACAGGACAAGTCACAGCTGCAGTCCCAGAACAGCCGCCTGCCACCGTCGCTAATACCTCACCCGAATCGCCCGGCTCAACGATTGTCACAACCAGCCCGCCTGCCGAGACTACCGGAGTTGTGCCAGCTGACTTTGGCGCCAACTGCGAACTAGTCTTTGCCGATGACGGTGACGGGTTGGTGCAAGGCGATAGAAAAAGCATCTATCTTTTCGAGTATGCGGCTAATCAATATGGTTACGGCCCCTTCGACGAAAACGGCAGCTTGTCCGAAGCTGAAGTACAGCTCGCCGAAGTTTTCAAGACTGCCGCTGCTCAATCACTAGGTGTAGATTTTCGCCCGGGTCCCGATGGACAGCTGACTCAGCAGATGTGCGGATTTCTAGAGATATTAAACGATGATAAACCAGAAACACCGCCGATTCCAGCTGCGATCTTAGAAGGTTAAGGGGGGGTGCGTAGTGGCAAATAAATCCGGAGAGACGACGGGCGCAGGAGAAGCCATAGCAGCGGTAGTCTCCGTGGGGGTTCTCGCCGCATTTGCCTTGGGTGTAGCAACTGATCGGATCAAATTCACCGGCACTGACGAAGGCGGCGAGTACACCTGGATGCACGACGAAGAAGGCTACGGGGCCGTTGCCTTGCCAATGACCGACCGAGTACTTATCTTTAGCCCCACACCGTTCACGCCTGAAGACAGGGTTTATGTTGAGGACATTACTCAAGAGATTCTTCGCAATCGCAAGATAATGGAGGCGGAGCGGTCAAAGGCCATTGCAGCCGCCAGATTCGGCGTACCATACGAACCCAACGCCAGTTTAACGGCCACCGAAGCGCAAACAGTCGTCAGCGCTTTGCAACCGCTCGGACTGGTTTGTCCGGAAGGTGCCGCCACGTCATTGTACAAACCGCCAGAACCTGGAGCGGCCGATATCCAGCAGGATATTTGTGTTGATTATGCGACAGCTCAAGTGATTGATGGCCGGGTGAGTGTAGCGTTAGCCCCTGAACCAAAAGTCGGCATTCCCAATCCCGACGAGGTCTACTTGGCATTTGAATCGCGCGAACCTATCTGCATCTGGCTGGCCAACACCTATTTTCCGATTCTCAATGGCGCTGTTGTTGCCGAACTTGGCGAAGAGGGAACGGCAACAACTCCGGCTCCTCAATATGACGTTGCCCTGCGCATGAACAGATTTTTTGCCGATCCTTGCGACAGTGTAGCTGGTGACGCCGTCGGCATTCCACAACTCGACACTTCCAATGGAGTTTTGACATCATGATAACTACGTTATACGATATAGCAATAACTGAGGATGTGATATGGGTAAAGGCGAGACGCTAGTCACATTAGCCGCAACCGGAACAATTCTTGTTGGCGGCGTGTTGCTTTATGACGAAATTAAAGGTGCATTCAACTGGTTCGATGACGTCGGTGAGCAGCTCGGTGACTATTTAGAAGCGATAGGTGACGCCTTTGCTCATGCTCCCGAATTGCCGCAGCCCAATGAGCCATACACCCACCGTCTTGACGGCGGCATACTTGGATTTGAGTACACCCAAAAAGATTGGCCGCTGTTTGACAGAATCATCGAAATCGAACCCCTAGAAATTATCAAAGATGACGAAGTCAAATACGAAGAAGAATCAGTGCATCGGGTCGGCCTGGATATGCGCGGCAACCTTGCCATAATCCCGTATAGAAACGATGCCGGAATTGACGAAGTGTATGTCATGGCCGTCAATGATGGCGGAACGCCTGATGACCGAACCGATGACTCACTTGTGCCAATCGATGTGAACAAATTTGAGATGATTAGCGAGCTTGGAATTGCCGAAGTTTACGATGACGATGGCGGCGAATTGGTTGGGCAATACAAGCGTTGCGTGGTGGATTTGCTGGAGGGCGACACCGAACACGGCGGCTGTATTCGCAGCGGCAAAAACGGTCATGATGACAACGTGCCTCCTTCTGTACTCGAGAACTTGCGCAATGATCACCTTGGCTGGGACGGCTGCGTCGTACGCACCGCCACCATGGCGTCTAATGCCGTTGCTGCAGGCGAGCAACAAGTTGAGTATGCCACACTGGATGAAGTGTCATCGGAACAAACGGTGACGATTGGTGATATGAGCTGGGACTCATTAACTCGCCGCTTTACGGAATCTTTCGGTCTACCGCGAGAAAACGTCCACGTTATCATGGCCGAAGACTCACTTGGCAATGCCGTACAATGGGTGCCAAGCGATGCCTATACCATGACAGAAGACATCGAATCTCAGTCTAACGGTCAATACCAACCACAGGACGTACAAACGCCTCAGTTTTGTTTCACTGGTTCGTGGAATAATGTCGACACAGGTAATAACTACAGAGCTTCAATGATTGAGCGTTCGGCGGAAATGCTGTTCGAGGGTGACTGGATCAAGGCTGATTACGAGCCGCCGGTAAATGGTGTGCCTGCAGAAATTCTCCAGATCACATTTAACGCTGACGGTACCATTATTCGCCCCCTGCGGGTGCCGGCCACCACAGTCGCTGGTCAATAGACGAAATTACCACATTTAACAGATGTAAGAAGCTTGACTTTTAGTCCAGTTAAGATTTAAATATAAGTCAGAAAACATAACGCGGGTTTCCAGCCATGAAAAGACAGACGAGTGGCGGTGTTCAGAATAGTGGCGATACCTTTTCGTACCATCAACAAGCTGCTGCTGAAATTGCCGAGATGCTCGCTCGGCAAGCAGAGGAAGAAGAGGCCGCTGCTGCCGCCCAGGCAGCTGGCGCACAAGGCACAGTCTATTATCGGTGGCCGTTGTCGGCACGCATCGCCGTTGGCGCACTGACAGTTGTAGGTGCTACTGTAGTCGTTGGGGCTGCCGGCTTTGGAATAGCAAGCTTTCGCAACGAGCCCGAAGTCCAAGATCGCGCCGGCCGGGCCTGCGATCTATCGTCCGGCGTTGTCGGTGCCATCGTTCAGGACGCCTGCACCACTCAGGTAGATACCGCCATTCCATTACTGGCAAAGACGCAACCAACAGATCCGAATCAGTCGCCGAACTACGTGTATGGAGGTGTTAAGTATGTGGCCCAATCCGACGAGGCATTTGTCACACCTATCAGACCGGGTCAGAGCGCTGGCCTAGTTGTTGTTTGGGATGCGGTTGCCAACGAGCAATACGCACAAACCCAGCAATCAGCAAGCCGGCCGGCAGACGAGATCAGCGCCAGTGGCCTAACCCGGGGCATCGAGGACGCCTACAAAGCGGCTACCGTCCCGGCAGACCAGGACGCTCTGTACGAACTATGTATGCTCGATAACCAAACCAGAGTTGCGGCTCTCAGGGCGAACGCCCAACAATTTGCCGGGTCTTACCAGGTAATAGATCTGGACGGTAATGCGGTGCTCGATAGTCAGGATAAGCCCCGGACGGTTTCGTTTGAGGCCAACCGAATCGCAGACTCAACGAGTGTGCTCGACCCCCTCGACTTTGCCCCATATACCTATACATCATTTGACGCACAAAGAATTGAAGGCGCGGTTGACGGCGCTCTCAAGCCAGCCTTTCCAGAAATAGCATCACGACAACTTATTCAGGTTGATGAATACGGCAATCGTCTAACTTGTCCTGTACCGACAGTGACAGGAGAGGCAGGTTAAGCCATGGCAGGTGAAACGATCGATCTATTCGGCCGACCGATTATCGATCTCACCCCAAATCCACTCCAGCCATTTTTAGATGCCAAAAATCTTGCCCAACTATTGCCAATCGATTGCCTAGACCCGGTTCGGACTGGTCCGACCATCTCAACCAAAGTTATGGCTACTGCTTTGGCCGCGACGACTTTGGTCGCCGCCAGCGTTGCTGCAAAGTCGAAACCATTTGCCTTTGCGCAGCAGGCACCGGCGGCCGAAACCGATGAAGTTTTCGTCACGGGTGATTCAATCATGGTCGGAGAGTTGGCTGCTGGGTTGCCGGACGAGCTGGCTGCTCGAGGATTTCGTGTTACCGGCACCCACGCCGAAGAAAGTACCCGGTTTGTGCCGGATGGTCTAGCTGTACTCAAAGCAAACGCCGAAGCTGTCGATGACTCCGAAGTACTACTGGCGGCATATGGTGCCAATGCGTCACGCACGGGGGATGACGTTGGCGATGCCTTGACGTTTTTTAGAGCGGCGCATCAAATCGGCGGTCGTGACGGCCGCCCTCCCGAGATTGTCGCGCTTGAAGTAACTGCGCCGGGTCTTCAGCCAGCGAATACTGCACTTAAGCGGGCTGCCGAACTAGCCGGTCAGGAGGGCATCAAGGTACGATACCTAGACCGCAACGATGCAACTTATAGCCAGTACCTGTCTCTTATACACATCT
>JAHBAU020000034.1 GCA_018499905.2 Candidatus Saccharimonadota bacterium
TGCTGATATTCCGGATGTAGCTGCCCCCTCAGGCCAGAACTATCGTCAAGGACCAGCGACTGTGTTTACTGGGCAAACTATCGGTGCCGGCACCGATAGAGTTCGTGCGCAGCATATCGACAACGGCTCAGATGGCTTCCACGTCCAATCTGTAGTTATCAGCTGTCCATAAATATACTGTTTTTAGAGCATTTTTTTGAGGTATTGCCCTGTGTACGAAGCAGCGACCTTTGATACGACTTCTGGCGTGCCCGTGGCAACGACCTGGCCGCCCCCGGCGCCGCCATCAGGCCCCATGTCAATGATATGATCAGCTGATTTTATGACATCGAGGTTATGCTCAATCACAATCATGCTGTTGCCGGCATTTACTAGCGCGTGCAGTACACCCAGTAGCTTATCAACATCAGCCATATGCAGTCCGGTCGTCGGCTCGTCGAGAATATATAATGTGCGTCCCGTCGGTCGGCGCGATAATTCACTGGCAAGCTTGATACGCTGCGCCTCTCCGCCAGATAAGGTAGTTGCGGGCTGACCCAAGGTGATGTACCCAAGCCCAACATCCACTAACGTCTGGAGTTTTCTGGCAATAGCCGGGATCTTGGCAAAGAACTCAAGTGCCTGTTCGCAGGTCATTTCCAGCACATCATTAATGGCCTTGCCTTTGTAGTGAATCTCTAGGGCTTCACGATTATAGCGCTTACCATGACAAACCTCGCACGGCACATACACATCCGGCAAAAAGTGCATTTCAATTTTGATGATGCCATCACCAGAACAGTTCTCGCAGCGTCCGCCCTTGACGTTAAAACTAAATCGACCTGGCGAGTACCCGCGCAGTTTGGCTTCAGGCGTTGAAGCAAACAGTTCTCGGATAGGAGTAAATAAGCCAGTGTAGGTGGCAGGATTCGAGCGTGGGGTGCGGCCAATTGGTGATTGATCAATAATAATTGCCTTATCAAGATGCTCGAGGCCCTCAATGTCATCGTGCCGGCCGGCAACTGCATTGGCACGCATTAAACGAGCTGACAATTCCTTGGCAAGAATGTCGTTTATTAAGCTTGACTTACCGGAACCAGAAACGCCACTGACCACCACGAGCTTACCGAGGGGAATCTCAACATCAATGCCCTGCAAATTATTTTCTCGTGCACCTTTTATAAACACCGACTTGCCATTACCAGCACGTCGCTTTTTTGGTGTCAGAATGTGTTTTTCGCCGCGTAAATACTGGCCAGTAATACTATCAGGGACCTTCGAAACCTCTTCTGGTGAACCCGCAGCCACAATTGTCCCGCCGTGCACACCAGCACCCGGTCCAATGTCTAAAAGATAGTCCGCGGTACGAATCGTTTCTTCATCATGCTCCACAACCAGGACAGTATTGCCAAGTTCTTTTAGATGCTTAAGTGTGGCAATGAGCCGAGAGTTATCGCGTTGATGAAGGCCGATTGATGGCTCATCGAGCACGTATAAAACACCCATGAGCCCAGAACCAATTTGGGTGGCTAGTCGTATTCGCTGTGCTTCTCCACCCGACAATGTTGCCGCACTGCGTAGAAGGTTGAGATAGTTCAGCCCGACGTTTTGCAAGAATACCAATCGGGCACTAATTTCTTTGAGAATCTGTTCGGCAATCTGCTGCTCTTTATCATTTAATTTCAGCTTAGTCGTAAACTCAACCGCTTCATCAATTGAATAATTACAGACATCCATGATTGATTTGCCGGCCACAGTGACTGCCAAAACCTCAGGGCGAAGTCGCAGTCCTTTGCAGGCGTGACAGGGCTTCTCTTGCATAAATCGCTCAATATCCCGTCGTATAAAATCACTCTCGGTTTCTTTGTGTCGGCGCTCAAGATTATTAACAACACCTTCGTACGTGGTCTCAAAATGGCGTCCGCCCCCAAGCGAAACTTTATATTTCTGGTTGCCGGTACCGTACATTAATATGTTGATTTGTTCAGCGGTTAACTGACCAGTTGGTACATGGAGGCTAAAACCGTAGGCATCAGCAACTACCTGAAGTTTTTTGGTATACCAAGCATCGGTATTTATCCGATTGAATGGTCGGATGGCGCCCTCGGCGATGGTCAGTCTTCCGTTTGGAATGACTAGCTCAGGGTCAACTTCCAGGCGAGATCCTAAGCCGGTACAAATCGGACAAGCACCGTGTGGGCTATTAAAACTGAATGTTCGAGGCTCAAGATCGGGAATCGCTACTTCAGGATGATCAATACAAGCATACATCAATGAGTATTCGTCTAGCTCGTCAGTATCTGCATTAAGAACGCGCAACCGGCCCTCTGCCGTATCTAGCGCCTGTTCGACCGATTGAACTAGCCGACCCTGGTTATCACTGTCGTTGACCACGCGATCTATGACAATTTCGATGGTGTGTTTATAGTTTTTGTCCAGTTCTGGAAACTCGTCCAAAGAATAGACAACGCCGTCAATGCGCGCTCTGGCAAATCCCGCCCGGCGATACTGCTCTGGCACATGTTCAAATGCGCCTTTTTTATCTACGACGATTGGCGCCAAAATCATTAAACGCGCACCACTTGACCGAGCGATAATTTTATCAACGATAGCGGTTGATGTCTGCCGTTCAACGACCTTGCCGCATACCGGGCAATGCGGAATACCAATCCGGGCATATAAAAGACGTAGGTAATCATAAATTTCAGTGACCGTTGCCACGGTTGAACGTGGATTACGGCTGGTTGATTTCTGATCGATACTAATCGCTGGGCTTAAACCATCAATCTGATCAACGTCTGGCTTTTCCATTAACCCCAAAAATTGCCGAGCATATGAGCTGAGTGATTCAACATAGCGGCGCTGACCTTCAGCATAGATGGTGTCAAACGCTAGCGAAGACTTGCCTGACCCAGACAGGCCGGTAATGACCACGAGCTTATTCCGCGGAATGGTCACATCCACGTTCTTGAGGTTGTGTTCCCTCGCGCCTTTTACAACAATATAGTCGCTCATAAAGTCGGTCAATTATAGCTGAAAATTGTCAAATATACCAGTGTTATACGCTGCATTTTTAGTTCATAGTTCTGCGGGCAGCAAGCTTTGACCGTACAATTCGAGGTCAACTAGAAGGCTTTGCTGTGATTCGGTGGTACTCGGTAAGTTTTTTAGGTATGCAATCCGTTCAAAATAACTAGCCATTTTGCTCTTGGTGTCGCCGCTTAGTAATTTCGCTTTGCAAAAGTCGTCCCAAGCTTTTCGTTCAGTATCATCAAGCTGCGAACGAAAATTCCGAGCCTTATACAGGCTCACCAGTTTCTGCAGCCGATGATCTTTAAATCGTGCCTCGAAGCTGGCTAGTTCGCTCGGTCGCGCCTCAAGCAGCTGCTGCATAATGCGCTTATCCTCACCTTGGATAAAGCCATCATACAACTGACTGTCCACATCACGCGCATCCGTCAACAAACTCGTTTGCTGTTCGTGATTCAGAATCTCGAGTGCTTTTGACAGCTTGTTCATTAGTCCCGCCTGGCAATCATGGAGATACCGTCGATTAGCCTCAATTAGCTTAAGGTCAATCTGCAGCCGCTTCTGGCTCGGCTCGTCAAGGACACCAAGCGGTGCAACTGCCGGACAACGATTATACTTTAGCGTCTTTATTGGCAAACGAGGGCCATCGTAGCCTGCTGGATGCCAGCGCCAAGCTTCAAGCAGTTCAGAAGTTGTCATAGCCGCAAAAGGTCGTGGATCAATACGCAGATCATACACCAGCGCTGCCTGGGAGTCAGGATGATCACCTATCTTAATTGCTACGGTCGTCTTTAGCGTTTCACTTGAGTACTTTCCTGACGTATACACAAACGGCTGGCCGCTGCCGACAAGCTCTTTGACTGCGTCCTTCAGCCGAATATCGCGTAAAAAGTTAAATAACTTTGGCTGTTTGTCGTATATCAGCTTTGCAACCTGAATGGTCGCCAGGACATCATTGAGCGCGTCGTGCGCCTTCTCATGATCAAGTTTGTTGAGTTTGGTGAGATCAACAAGCCTATTCATTGGCGTGCCATCACTCGCCACCGGCCACTCAATGCCGTCTGGCCGTAAGGCTCTGGTCATTCGCACGACATCAAGCATATCCCAACGCGAGCAATCATTCTTCCAGCTCCATTCGTAGGCATCATGAAAATTTCGGTACAGTGTATGCCGCATAAACTCATCATCAAAACGAACCGAATTAAACCCGACAAAAACCGTTCCTGGTATACACAATTCTTCCGAAAATTGCTTCACAAACTCAGCTTCGGTCACCCCTTCTTCCAATGTTTTTTGTGGCGTTATGCCGGTAACAAGTACCGCGTCAGGATCGGGCAGTGTATCTTCAGTCAACCTTATATAGACAGTCAGCGGGTCGCCAATCGGCTTCAAATGCTGGTCGGTTCGCTGACCGGCAAACTGCATAATCCGTGCCGAGCGCGGATCAAAGCCGCTAGTCTCTAAATCGTAAAAATAAAAAGTAAGCTCTGTGCCTGCCACGCTAGAATTCCAGTTTACGATGAATGCCGATCTTTATATGATCGCCAGCCTGTATACCACGACGCTCTAATTCACGAGTGATGCCTAGTTTGCGCATGATATCCCGCAGTCGCTGTACACCAGCAATACTCGACATATCTGTCCGAGCCGCAAATCGCTCAATTTTTTTGCCGCGAATTAAGAACACGTCGTCCTGCTTGGTAATTTCCCAATGATCTTCTGGTTTTTGGTAGGTAATAACTGGTAGTTCTCGGGCCTTTTTGGCATCTTGAGCTTTTTGGGCTTTTTTGGCGAGATCCTTTAATTCATACAAGAGCAGGTCCACGCCCTGGCCGCTGGCTGCCGAAATAGCCATCATGACTGTTTTGGCAGGCACGACAGCCTGTAGGGCCTCTTTTTGGCGCTGTAGCTGCTGATCGTCAAGTCCATCTATCTTATTAATCACCACGACTTGCGGCCGCTTCGTGAGATCAACTCTATAGTGCTGTAGTTCTTTTTGCACCGTCTGATAAGCTTTTGCCACATCTTCGTAGGCATCAATCAGGTGGACCAGTACCTTGGTGCGTTCAATATGCCGCAAAAACTCGTCACCAAGCCCCTTGCCTTCGCTAGCGCCTTCGATAAGGCCAGGAATATCGGCAAACAGTAGTGTCGTCTGCTGATCAATATCAACCACACCTAGATTGGGTCGCAGAGTAGTAAACGGATAGTCGGCAATTTCGGCCTTTGCATTACTAATCGTACTTAAAAAGGTTGATTTGCCAGCATTTGGCAAACCAACAATACCAACGTCAGCGATTAAGCGCAGCTCTAAAATGAGTTCGAGTTTTTCACCGGCCTCACCCTTTTCGGCAACACGCGGTGCTTGCCTTGTGCTCGAAACAAAGTGAGCATTGCCAAATCCACCCTTGCCCCCCTTAGCAATAATGACTTCTTGACCATTTTCAACCAAATCGGCAAGTATGGTACCTTCTTTATCAAGCACCGTCGTTCCAACCGGTAACGGTACCACTAGGTCTTTGCCATTTTTGCCATGCATACGACGCTTAAAACCAGCTTTTCCGGGCTCGGCCTTAATAAGTTTTTTATAGCGAAAATTCGCCAAGGTATCCTGGTTATTGCTGGCCAGCGCCACGACATCGCCACCGTCACCACCGTCGCCACCATCAGGTCCGCCCTTGTCGATAAACTTCTCATGACGAAAGCTTAAATAGCCGTCGCCACCGTCGCCAGCCTGTACATCTACTTCAACTCTATCTACAAACATACCCACTAGTATAGAGGAGGTCGTATCTGAAGCCTAGAAGTTCCTTAATAGATGAACTTCAAATTGCCGACTGACGTCACTAGCTTATAGTCAAGACGGTTCCAGCCGCCAGCAGGTGTTGGGTCTGTAATTGAGACTTGTCCGCGCGAGTTCATCTCGGAAATCCAGAAGCTACCGTCAGGGTTAACCTGCTCAACAACTGACACATGGTTACCACCCTGGTTCACGGCGACGGCACCAACCTGTGGGACTGTGCCAGTCGGCAAACCAGCTCGCTGGGCCAGAATGTACCAGCTATAGGCATTGCCAAGATTGCTCGGGACTGGGTTTCCAAGCTGTGCTCGTCGATTAGCCGCATACCACGTACACCAACCGTAATCATAGCCATTAAACCCATAGATAGCTGATGCGCCGAATGAAAAGCCGGAATATGTCGTAGTAGCCACCGCTTGGACGCTGCCGTCAGGAATCACAATCCGCTGCCCAGCTACCAAGCCGCTAATTTCGGCGTCGTTAAAGACGATGATCTGATCTTTATTGGCACGGAACTTGGTTGCCAAACTTTCAGGTGTGTCGCCTGTTTTAACGGTATAGACAATGCCATTGCGCGGTGGAATATACAGTTCTTTGCCAGCAGCTAAGGTGTTGCCCGTCAAGCTATTGGACCACTTAATACTGTCACTAGTCACGCCAAACTTGGTTGCCAAGTTAGAGATGGTGTCGCCGTCTACAGTGACATAGCGAACGATATCTAGCTTGGTTTTAGTATCAGTGGCTGCTATCTGTGGCTTAGACAAAATGGTCTCTTCACCCGAAGCAATTGCCATCTGGGCGTTCAAAGAATCCGCGTTGTTGGCAACTGAAGATTTTTCGTATAGGTTAACGAGACGCGCCACGTGCACAGCAATATCAGCCGACGACACTTCATCGACCGGTCCAACAGTCGCAGCCGTACCAGTTGCCAGACTAGTTTTTGGCGAGCTACTACTTGATGCATTAAGCACAAAGAAAAGCACAGCAGCAAGCACACCGACGTTTGCAGCTAGAATGCCCCAACGGATAAATAATTTTCGAGTCTTTTTAGTGGTTGCTCGATTAACGAGCTTATTTGGCAATGACCAAATTCGTTGATTTGAAGCCGAAGCTTCGCTGAGATTACGAATACTTGTCCCCCTCGGAGTTCATCCGAAGCCAAGAATAGTGTCTTAAATGTTATCTATCGAGAGAAGTTCGACCTGGTCTCGATCTATTACCTATGATGCGTTATTCTTGGGACTTTGGAGTCAAACTCATAGAACCTGGGTCTGAATCCTCCATCACGCACCATTTTACCATCTTGACTAGGCTTTTCAACCCTTTTTAGCTACGCTACTCCTGTTAATTCCCTGTATTACAGAGCTCTTTACAGTGCTGAGCAGTCAAAGCCTGGTGTTCTTCTAGCGTCCGAGAGAAATAAGTGATGCCATCATCGCCTGAAACAAAGTACAACCAATCGGTTGCTGCCGGATTGACAGCAGCTTCCAGTGCACTTTCCGAGACATTACTGATTGGCCCGGGTGTCAGTCCGGGGTTTTCGTAGGTATTATATGACGAACTAAAGCTCAGTGATGGGTCTTGCCCGGCCGCAATCGCGCCGTATATAACAGTAATGTCCGACTGCAGCTTAATGCCCTCACGCAGCCGTTTGAGAAACACCTGTGCTGCTTGTCGCCGTTCTTCGTAGGCAGGCACTTCTTGCTGCACAATCGAGGCGAGCGTAATACCCTCGTAGACACTGAGCCCTTGTTTGCTAAACGCCGAGCGTAAATCCGGTGTCAAACGCTGACTCATTTGGTCTAATGCTAATCCGATAATATCCTCTGGCGAGGTTTCAGCCGTTTTCTGATACGATTCTGGATATAAGTAGCCCTCAAGGTTGGCGCCCACGGGTTTATCAACTAGTGCTGGATGTGTAGCGTACTTATTTGGGTCAAGCGCCGCATCAACAGCCGATTCATCAAAGCCAGACTGAATGAGCACTTTCCGGATTTGATCCAGCCGGTATCCCGGTACAAACGTAACTAAATCGGTACTTATCTTGCCCTCACTAATAATATTCACTATTTCCTGTACGCTTTGACTGGGTTGCAGTGCGTACGTACCAGCCTTAAGGTCTGCGCCCAGATTGTTATTTCGTACATATTGTTCAAATGCCCAGGTACTCCGGATAAGACCGTTGTTTTTTAACAATGCGGCAATATCACTGACGGTCGAGCCTGTTGGAATAGTAACAATAATCCGCTTTTGATTCCCACTGACAGCCCGTAGATTTTGATTATAGACGTGCCTCACCACAAATACGGTCGCAATACCCCCAACAATAATGAGTGCCACGAGCGCCGTCAGCAACCAGTGCCATCGCCGCCGTTTGGAAGATTTCTGTGGATCCATACTAACTCTTTTTCCTCTTAGCTGATGATATGCTGCTCAAGATAGTCACGGAGAATAAAACAGGCCGCCAAGGCGTCTACCTCTTCTTTAGTATAACTGACTCCGCTTTTCGCTAGTTCTGACTCAGCGAGTTTGCTGGTCAAGGCCTCATCCTGAAAGACAGTGGTATAGTCAGCCAAATGATCTAAAGCAAACTGTTTCACATAGGCCGTTTGCTCGGTCTCCTGGCCTTCAAGCCCGCGCGGTAAGCCCACAACAATGGTGCTGACGCCGTTCTCTGCCATTAGTTCCTTGAGACGCTCATCAAATGTGGCATCGTTTTGCAGCGTAGTGTGCGGTCGTGAGATTTTGATATCAAGCCGAGCCAGTGCCACACCAATCCGTTTTTCGCCCACGTCTAGCGCCAGTAGAGCATTATTCGGGCTGATTGTTCTCTCCGCCTTCCACCTGTTCAAAGAACACTGCTATTTTACTGGTTGAGCCGGGGATTTTGGATACCCATGGCGGGCTAAATGAAACTTCCACGCTTTGTACGCCAGGATATGCCTGTACAAGCGTCTGGGCTTCGCCGCGCTTCTTACCTTTCACCTGCTCTTTGATAGCTTCGGCGTCGATTTTGACACCAGCCAGCGACGTCACCTGTGTCGAGACCGAATGATCAGTTCCGGAACGGCTGCTCAAAGACTTGAATATCGCTCCGCCAATACCGTAATCAACAATTGGCTGTTTCTCTACGTCAACTTGTTTTTTAACCTCAATATCGATGAGTGGTTTGAGATTGTCTTCCTTGACGCCAAGCATGGTATATTTTCGTACCGAGCTAATACTGACCGTTGTTGCCTCCTGTCCAACTGCTGGTGTAGGGGTCAGTGCCGGCTCTTCGCCGGTGATGGTCGCGTCAATTGCCAACAAGCCAGCATCACTAAAGGCTTTTTTGAGCTCTTCTTTGGCCAATTCTTTGCTTTGGTCGATGACTTGGGTCTTCGCATTATCAACATCTTGCTGGCTGACAATCGTAACCAGCGTATTGGTACCGCCCGCCATTGCTGATCCTGAAGCAGTCATGGAGCCAAAACCGGCCACTGCGTAACTGCGGGCGCTCAAGTTATACTGTTCACCGCCGTTTTGCGCCGTCACACCAACTGCAACACTGGCGCTATTCTTCTTACAAATGTTACCGTCGAAACTGCTTGGCGGAACTATAACTGCCTCATCCAGAATAAATGACAGCCCCCCAGAGCTTATTGCTGTTCCGGCTGGCACCGTGCGATTGGTATCGCTTAACTTATCCTCTTTGCTACAGTTGAAAAGCTGAGCTGTACCTTTAGCCTTTTCACCAACATTCTTTTGACCAGTTGCAGTTATTGAAACTGTGTCGGTTTTAGATACTTCTTTGACTTCGGCCGGAACGATTGATTTTTCGGCATCGACTTCGGTCACCGCTGTATTTACACTAAAATTGAGTGAGCTGGTGACTGACTTATTATTTGTCCGAACAACCACTCGTGCCTTTGGCAGCACATTGAAGGCCATGACGTAGCCACCAATCAGAAGTAGAAACGCTAGCACACCAAGCACCAACTTAAGCCGGAAGCTTTCAAAGTTTGGAATCTTTATCTTGTTCTTCTTGTCTTTTGACTTTGCATTTTTGGCAGGGGTTTCGGGATCGTCATCATCCAGTTCAATGGTTTCTGTCTTGTCTGGCGCAGGTTTAGCCGCCACCGCTGCCGCAGCCGGAGTCATACCAGCTAATTCGCCAACTGGCTTCGTTTCATCAATCTCTGGTTCAACATCTTCAGCTTCGGGCTCATCATCCTCGTCAAGGGTCTCGGCCTGCTCGGCCGTGTCGGGTGCAGGCGGGATAGCTGGCTTGCTTTGCAAAGTCTTGGCAACGTGCAATCCAACAATGCCAGCCAGAGGCAGTAAAGCCGCCTCAGAGGTGATCAGCACCAGCCGCTTGTCCATATTACCGGCTGTGCGCTTGAGCAACTTCATATTAACAATGCTTTGCAGTGTCGTCGCGCGCTTGGGCAATACCAAAGCCACTATTTTATGCTCAGACGCACCAACCTTATCAATAATGTTGGTAATATCGTCGTCGATATCGATGTAGATGGTTTCTTTTGCTGTACTGCTCATAGTTATACTCGTAACATCTTATCAATTTTTTGACGAAGTGATCCAGTCGAAGCTTGTTCAGTTGCTTGATTCAAGGTGTCGGCGCCAACTCGCAACAAACCCATCGCCGTAATATAGGTGTGGTCGGTTACTTTGCCGGTCTTATCAATCATACCAACGACTTGTGAAGGCTGGATATGCTGCACAGAGGGTTTTCGGGTGAATGGCAGATCTTTATACCAATTGGACTCGCTCAGGCGCTCAATGAGCATATCGAGTGACGAACCGCCGCCGCACAGTAAAATGCGGTGCGGTAAATGATCAAGATGCGTGAACTCCGCAAGCGCCAGCTCGACGCCGTTCGTCCACACGTCTAGCGTCTTCTTGAGTGCGGCTTCTACCGCCGGTAACTTGGCCGAGGGAACTTTATTGTCAGATAATCCGACTTTGAGTTCTTCGGCCTGCTGAAAGGTCACATCCAGCGCTTTCTCAACGGTTTTCGTGTAAGCCCGCCCGCCAATACCAAACATCTTAGTACCTTGTACACCGCCGTCATTTAAGACTGCTATGTCAGTCGTTCCGCCACCAACATCCATCAGAATAGCGCTCATTGAACTATCGGCGTTGTCACCAATCACCGACCGGGCAACGGCAAACGGTTCGGCAGCCACGGCTAATAAATCAACATCGAGTTCTTGGGCGGTTCGCTCCAAGGCTCCAATATGGATCATCGGTGCAAAAGCGGTGTATAGCTGCACGGCAACTTCTTTGCCCTTAAAACCAACGGGACTAGTCACGGGATAGCCATCAATTTCAATACTTACCAACGCGCTGTTGACTAAGCGGATCTCGATATCTTTGCCACCCAGCTCCCAAGACAACTGCTGCCTAGCTCGTTCTTCGGCTCGCGACTGAACCAAGTTAATGATGCGGCGAATTTCGTCTAAATCAAGTTCTTTGTCGGGGTTGCGGCGACGGAAATTAACACTCATGGTCGTGCCTTTTACTAACTCCCCAGCAATACCAATAACTGTCGGCCGCACACTGATGCCGGCTTGTTGTTCGGCCTCATTCAGCGCCTCGTCACAATTGGCCACAACGGCGCCAATATCGGCAATAGCGCCCGACTGCATGTCACTGAGCCCCTGATGCGCTCGGCCCGCTCCGATAATCTCAAGTTCATCCCCGTCAATCCGGGCGACCAGTGCCTTCACATACTCCGTCCCAATATCAAGCCCAACCACATAGCGGCCAGAACCAGCCAATCGTTTGGTTTTGGAGGCAACATTCGCTTTTAGTGATTTCAAGTTTTTTAGCATATGCGTAACTGGTTTATTATAGCATCAGATATGAGGAAAGCTCCTCTTAGCGTTTGAGACGAGCTGGTGGAATGATGCGTGGTCGCAGCTTATGTAGCTCCTGGCGCTCACCAAGCCAGAAGCTGGTAACCAATAGCAATAACCCTAGGTAAATTGGCATCGCGACACGGAAATTAAGGGGGAGATTAAACGGTGGTACTTCAATATTTCCCGAGGTGCCGGGCACGACTGCCGTAACCTGATCTTTCTCACTCACAATAACCATCAATTGCAGGAATGTTGATCCGCCATCCGCATCTGTAGCTGTAATCTTAATTGGGTAGCTGCCTTGCAAAACGCCGGGCAGTTCATACTTGTGACTTACCTTAAACTTGCCGGTCGTTTTACGGCTGACCGTCGAGAGTCCGCCATCACCCCAGTCAATTGTTAGTGCGTATGGTGCTTTGCCGCCAATCAGTTCCAGCTCCCAAGTAATCGTATCGCCCGTAAAATACCCTTTGTAGAAATTCTCGGTCTTGAGCACCATTTGCGTCGCGGGATCTTGGTCGTCACTGTTTGTCGGCGTCACTATAGCTGGTTCGGGTGGAGATGGAGGAGTTGGCGGTGGAGGCGGTGGATTATACGTAACTGTTATGGGTGTTGAGGTCGGCCCTTCTACATCAATAGCATTAAAGACTTTTGATTCGAGCAGATTTGCCCCAGAAAATAAGTCGGACTGCAGTGTGAATGTTCCACTCAAGCTACACAAAACTGCACCCGAAAACACGCCGTTCCGGTAAATTTTTACCATGTTCCCGCCCCCAATTGGACACGTACCACTCACAGTAATGGGCGCAGTTGTGAAGACATCGCCATCTAGAGGAGCTGTGATTGTTGCCGGACCTGAAGGCGGCGGACCGTTCACAAAAGCATTCACGGCGACGTTTGCGGCGTTAGCCTTGAATGTCAAACCAGCCACTACGAATATGACGAGCAATATCACCATCATCACTGCCGGATATGAGGTATGCTTATGCGCCAAACGGCGCCCAGTGTGCTTGTGGTGACTAAAAAGAGAGGGTTTGGTGCTCTTTTTCTTACGTTTTTTCATCTGTTGTTTTTGTTTTTTATAGAATGAGGTCAGTATACCACAAATGCTTATGTTTGACCACTAGGTTTCAATGATTTCGCCCCATTTCGCGCCTACCCCCCACTTCTGATGCTAAGCGATAGATGACGCTGAGGGTTGGGCCGGTATATCTATGTTCCAAATACGCTAGCGTATCTTGGAACATAGATATACCGGCGCGCACGCCAGTAGCAATCTAACGAGCGCGAAATGAGGATGTATTTATTGAAGGACAGCTTTGATGCGTCGAATGCCGGCGCTCGAGGCTTCTTCTTTGAGGATTTTGAAGCGTTTGCCGTCTTCAAGCAGCTGCAGCGTGTGGTCAACGTGCGGACCGCCGCAAATTTCAAAACTAAACGGTCGCTCGTCAGCTGACGACTTTGGATCTTTCATAGAATAGACTTTGACCGTCTCGCCGTAGCGGTCGCCAAACTGTCCAAGTGCACCCTTTTCTTCCCGAGCAACTTTGGTGGGATATTCGGCGTAAGACACCTGCAAATCTTTTTCAATCTCACGGTTCACGATATCTTCAACCTGTTTGAGCTGTTCGGCAGTAACTTTTTCGGGGTGGCTAAAGTCAAAACGAAGCCGCTCCTCGGTAATATTGCTGCCGTTTTGTACAACATGATCACCAAGGACATCGCGCAGCGCCTGATACATCAAGTGCGTCGCCGTATGGTACTTCTTGTGCTGCAGCGTATGGCCGCCCAAACCACCCTTAAAGGCACCTTTCGAAGCAGTCTGCGACCGGGCTTTCTGCTCGGCCATTAGCGTTTCAAACTCTTCTCGCCATGAATCAGAAATTTTAACACCTTGGACTGTCGCTTCTTCAATACTTAGCTCCACCGGGAACCCATATGTGTCATACAAGACAAATACTTCTTTGCCAGTCAGTCCATCAGCCGACAGTTTGCCAACCATTGCCTTGCCTTTGCGCAGTGTCTGTCGGAAGACCTTTTCTTCCTTCATGAGGACGTCAACTACTTTTTGGCGGTTTTCGGCAACTTCTGGGTAGTCGTTGTGGTACAAATCGGCAATAACTGGCACGACTTCTTGCATAAAGTTCTGCTCAATACCAAGGTCAAAAGCCCTAAGGATTGCGCGGCGCATCAACCGGCGCATCACGTAACCCTGCTCTTTATTGCTCGGTGCCACGCCGTCAACGGCTAGGAATGTAGCAGCCCGCAAATGGTCAGCAATAACGCGCATGCTTTCGGTATGACTGTCGTAAGTTTTGTGCGACAACTGCTCCAGCTTTTCGATAATTGGCCACAGCAAACTGATCTTAAAGACATCGGGGCTATCAATGGCAGCCGACGCAATGCGCTCTAATCCACCGCCAAAATCAACATTCGGCTTGGCCAGTGGTTCGAAGCCAGCTTCGGTTCGCTTGTAAGCCATAAAGACGCTGTTAGCGATTTCAATAAATCGGCCGCAATCACAGTTTGGGTGACAATGCTCACCCCATTTGGTGTCGTGCTCAACTTGGTCAAACAAATAAAATACTTCGGTATCAGGGCCGCACGGGTCGCCAATCGGCGTGTCTTTTTCGGCTCCGTTTCGGCTCCACCAGTTTTTCTTGCCTTCATAGTAAAAGATCTTGCCATCGCCCATGCCTTTGGCGTACCCATCAGCCTCGGAGCCGATATCAACAGTCTTGGCCTCAATGCCTTGCGTCTTAAACAGGTCAATCCATAGGCCAGCAGCTTCAGTATCTTTTGGTATACCAAATTCTTCGTTGCCAATGTAGCACGTAATAAATAGCCGCTTCGGATCAAGCCCAACAACGTTCACCAAAAAATCAAACAGCCAATTAATCTCTTCCTTTTTGTAATAGTCGCCAAGGCTCCAGTTGCCCAACATCTCAAAGAAGGTGGTGTGACGGTTATCGCCAATCTCTTCAATATCTTGAGCACGCAAACATGTCTGGCTATCAACCAGACGCGTGCCTTCCGGATGCTTTTCTCCCAAAAGATATGGTATGAGCGGCTGCATACCAGAGCCAGTGAATAATACACTTGGCTCGTTATACGGGACCATGTTGGCCCGTGGAATGATGACGTGGCCTTGGTTTTTAAAATGACTTAAGTATTTGTTGCGAATATCTTGGGCATTCATAGTGGTTCTTTCTTAGTGTGAATTGTACTGATTGTTTGCTAGTAAAAGAATAAGTAGCCCTAGAGGGCGGCTGCGCGAATTGAACCACTGAAAAAAATAACCTTCATTTCTACATAATTATAACAGAGGTGCGCACTGCAATGAAGATTTCGATCAAAATACCAGTTTTTCTGCATGTTCATGAACACGCTTGGTGAAGGTATCAAAACGATATCATCGGAAGATGTACCACGATAACAGAACTACTGTACTTATCCCGACAACCCTATTGGACCCATCAAGAGACGAATTCCACCATCGTCTGCGTCGCCAACAGTCCCGCGCAGCACAGTACCCTTTCTCGTTACGCAAGCAGTCGGGCCATATACGCCGCCGAGGTCGGGTACAACACGATCATGCTGCACAAATCGAGTATGCTCAGGAAATACATCAGGCCGAGGCTGCTCGCCTGAGCTCACAATCGCCTGGGCGTCATGCATGAGCCAGTCGGCAACCGTCATTCCTTCAGTGGGCGCAGGATATGTTGCATCTACGTGCTCAAAGAGCATCTGTTGTTGTCGGTCCCAGCCCCGCCCCATACCCATTAGCCCAGACACCACACTGCCAAAGTATGGCTCGTCAGTCATGAACGAATCGACTCCACGAGGAGTTCTTTGATTGTGCCAGTTTGCATCACGTAAGGCGTACATATCTGGCCAAACATACGTTGTCTTTCCTTTGCTCCGATCAGCGACACGCTCATAGCCAGCTCTGAGATCCGGCCAAGTTATACCTTCACCCTGAATATTGCTAATGTTGACACCTACACTTGGGGTTGCTCCAGCTATAGCCACAGGCAGGAGTTGTTCGAGTTGTTCTTCTAAACGGTCCTGCACCGCTATTCGGTCAGTGACAGCCTCGGGGAACATTGCCATCAACGTCTCGGCACCAAGCTCGGCCGCGTGTTTCGTATCAAAGGCTGGCTGTATAGGCAAATCCACCGTAACGGCCGGGTCGCGCCGATCGATTGATGATAGTCCACCCAATCTCTCAAAGTCAAAACCGACTAAATGAGCCATCGATACTCCAAGATTACTTTTAGTGTATTTTACAATATACACAAACTGTTGCAAATTCGGGATTGTGGGATTGGCTTGGTTTCGATAATCACAGGTGCCGGCTGCTCGTGCAATAATTGTCTGTTAGGTTCTTTAGATAATGATTCCGCCGCCCAGGACTTGGCCGTTTTGGTAGATAACCGTTGACTGGCCGGGTGCCGGCGATTTTATTTCAGATGATAACGCTATCTGTAGCGTACTACCACTACCAGTGGTGTTGGCTGGCACTACCTGTAGCGTGGCTTCCACCAACGGCGCCCGATGTCTGGTACGAATCTGCACAACCTGTTCGCCATCTGGCTCACCGTTGATCCAGTGCATGTTTGTGAGGTTCAGCTTGTCCGTCCAAAGCGCCGGATCGTTGATATCGGTTGATACATACACCTGGTTTTTACCCATATCTTTGCCGATGACGTAGTACGGCAGCCCGCCGCCCACGTCCAGTCCGTGCCGCTGACCAATAGTGTAAAAAATGGCACCGCTGTGCTGACCGATAACCCGTCCGTACTGGTCAACGATGTCGCCTGGCGTGGTAGTGACGTACTGGCTCAAAAAGTCCTTAATACCGACCTTCCCCACAAAACAGATGCCCATGCTTTCTTTTTTAGTAGCCGTAACAAGGCCAAGCTCTTTGGCCAGCTGACGAACTTCCGGCTTGGTGTAATCGCCCAGCGGGAACAATGTTTTACTGAGCGCCTCGCTGGTAATCCGGTACAAGAAATACGTCTGGTCTTTGTTGGTGTCCTTTGCCACATGCAGCTGGCCTAATTTCGAATTTCGAATTTCGAATTTCGAAATTTCCGAGTTTTTAACTCGGGCATAGTGTCCAGTCGCAATCATGTCCGCCCCTTTATCTAAGGCGGCGTGCAAAAACAGCTTAAACTTCACTTCTTGGTTACACATGATGTCAGGGTTAGGCGTACGACCGGCCTGGTACTCTTCAATCATGTAGTCAACGACTTTGTCCTGGTACTCTTTCTCAAAATCAAACAGCAAAAAATCGATGCCCAGCTGCACGGCAACTCGCTTGGCGTCCTGATAATCCTCTTTCCAGGGGCAAGGGTGACCGGGCAGATCCCGGCTCCAGTTTTTCATGTAGACACCGGTAACGTCGTAACCCTGCTGCTTTAATAGTGCAGCTGTAACCGACGAATCTACGCCACCACTTAACCCAACAAACACCTTTTTTGACATAATTATTTAATTTTAACAAATTTTATGAGTAGAACCTAGCGTTCTTCTAGTCGCTTGCGCAGGACGTACAGCTCGTGTCGTCGGCCAAGCCAGAAGGTAGACACAATCAGCGGTATAGCCACCGCTGCCGGCCACCACAGAACACTCACTACGTACACCGTCCGAATGTTATCCTCACCGGTATTGGTTTGCCCTGGCGTACCATTGGCCACCCCAACTAGCTGCAAATAAGCCGTGCTGCCGTTTTTGTCAGTACCCTTAATCAAAATTCGATAAATACCTGACGACGTATAAGTATGTTTCAGTATGAGGTTGCCTGGGTTTTCTAAGCTAATCAGCTCGGCAGGGGTCCCGTCACCCCAGTCAATACTCAAAGCATAGGGGCCGTTGCCACCCGTCACAATAATCGGCCACTGCAACTCTTCGTTCGGGTTAGAGCCTTTTTTGGCAAAATCGCTCGTAATGGTCAGTTTTGGTCCAATCACACCGAACTCGGCATCGTTATAGCGCACCGTCACAATATTGGAGTCTGGACCAGCCTGGTCAAGCGTGTCATAGACTCTGGCCACTAAATCATTCAGGCCACTAAATAGGTCAATGACGACTTCGTAGCTGCCGTTTGTACACTGGGCCGAGCCGCTGAAGATACCGTTCTTAAACACCTTAACCAACAGGTCACCGGGGCATAAACCGCGCACCGTTACCGGCAGTGCTGTAAAAGTCTGTCCGTTGGAAGGAACAGTGATAGTGGCGCCCTGGCTGGGCGGATCTGTTGGGATAATGCCTTCCAGACCAACCGACCCGGATTCGCTGGTCTGAGCCGAGGTTACCGCCCCAAAAGATACGGTCGCCAGCAGCATGCCACTCAGTAGCATGAGCCCAAGACGCCGCAGATTCCGTTTATGCATAGTTAGTATTTTACACGCTAAAGTGGCTGTGGTTCTATTATCGGCGAACGCGATGTTGGCGCGCGCGCAGTCTGAGCCCGATAAAGAGGATCAGTAAGACGATAAACAACAGAACAACGCCGGCCACAATCAGCGCCCAGAGCGGAATGACCCAGAAGGTTTTGTTGACCGTAATAACGTCACCGCCATCGGTGTATGACACATTGGCGGTTATGACGTATTTACCAAAGGTATTAACGTTCTTGATGTCATCTTTGAAGGTGCGGCTCGATTTGGGCAAGACATTACCCCGTTGACCAATGTTGTTTAATTGGTAACTATAAACTTCTTTGTTGCCTCTTTTGATTGTGACAATGCCAAAGGGTTTGACAAAGCTATTACCGGTGTTGGAAACCTGAATGGAAGCTTTATCAGGGCCCTGCATGAAAAAGCTGCGCTCTTGGCCGCCAAGTTCAACGGCAACTTTATCAATCCGAACGCTTTCGGTCACATCACCAGGGATTTCAATCAGTACTAAGCTCGCTACACTAGCGGTCAAAGCAACGGTTCGCTCGCCTTCGGACTCTATTTGCTCTTTGGGAACAGCCGCATACCGAATGGCACCAAAGTAACCGCCAGGTGCAGCGTCGGGTGGGATACTAAACTGCACCACCACATCCTTGGTTTCATTGGGTTGCAGCTCGTAATCCTGCAGACCACGGACATAATCTTTTAAGCTAAAGTCACTCTTGGTGTTAGGGTCAACAATAATCTGTGGCTCGCCAGTGACATTGTCCGGCTCAAAATCATGGATAAAGCCTTTGGCAATAATGGTACTGCGCGTCACATTCTTGAGTGTCAGTGTGACGTCTCGTAATTCGCCTGGCCCAATCGAAATTTCTGTACGGGTTGGAATGATCTGGATGCCACTACCGCCCGAGCTTTGTGCACCGGTTTGTACGCCAGATCCAACAAATATGCTGACTGCCAGAAATCCAGCTAGCAGAAGCTTTCGTATATGCATATCAATAAAGCGTTGTACCCTCATCATGTCGACTATTCTTGGATTACTATAGCAGAAATCCAGCTTGTCTCCTAGATTTGATACTACGCTGCTCCGCTACGTTTTCTATGAGCCTCGTGACCCCAAAAGAATCTAGGGGCAAGTCCGCCTGGAATCTTTTGGGGTCAGCGAAATTGGTTAAGGCTCACAGAACACGTAGCTGAGCGGCTCTAGAATTGAACCGTTGCAATATAAGTCATAGTCGTCACATACACTCCCGGTGCCTGACCAGCCGAAACATTTACAAGATATGTCACGGTCATGATGTCAGCTTCGGTGGATAATGGCGAGGTCGCCACGATGTCACCGTTGTTAAAAGTAAAACTATCTGGCGTATTGTAATCAGTCGCGGGCACACCGGTGCCAGGGCCAAGTGGATCAGCACCAGTATCCGGTGAGGTATTGTCGCGCAGGTTTATGCCAAACTGGCTATTCCCCGGGGCACTCAAAGTCGGTGTACTGAGAGCCGGTATCACATTTGTACCGGAAGTCATGGTGTTGCCCAGCATGGTCAGCACATAGCCGCTCACGTCATTAGTAAAGGTGCTCATCTGGCTCGTGCCGGTGTTGGCCTGCGTTGAACGCAGGATGCCAAGGTTTATGTAGTTACCGCTGGTGGAACTACAATCAATAGTAACTGTCACGCCAACACAAAATATCAAGTATGGCGGCACAAAGCCCTGGGTCGATACCGAGCCGCTGGTGCTAAAAGCCACACTGCCTAGATCGGTTCGCGGACCGGTGCCGTCGTTGCTGGCATAGGTGCTAATACGCACAAAGGTCGTTTGCGAACTGGTTGATGGATTGGTGACATTACTAAAAATATAGTTGGCCCCAATGACAGGCTGCAGAGTTGGTGCGCGACTGAGGACAATGCGATTTGCCGTGGTGAGTGGGTCAACCACAAAGCCTGTCACGCCAATTTGCGTGCTCAGCACGGCCGCAGACGCATCAAAGCCCGCCGGAGCGGTACAGCTAAGGCCCACAAACGGACTGTTGGTGCAGTATTCAAAATCAATTGACCCAATAACCCCGGCTGTTGATAGCGTGAAGCCAAAGGTATGGGTCGTTACAGCTGTTGGCCGCGACGTGCCTACCAGTACGCTACGGCTTAGCAAATCACCGGCCCGCGCCTGGTTTGGCGCCAGCACCAGCATGACCACGGTCACCAAGATGGCTGCCGCCAATTGCGCAGTTCGTCGCTTGGCTAGGTTGGCGAGCAAACCCATAGGCAGCTCTCCTTCTTAGAATTGCGGGGTGGCAATATAAGTCGATACAACGGTGTATGAACCGGTTGGGGTGATGGCGTTAGCAGCGGCGGCGAATCGGACTTTGACAATTTCATCCTCAACCACCGTGCTTGACGAAGCGAGGCTGGCAGCGGTCGTGCTGTCGCTCCAGGCAAAGTCAGTTGCGGCTTCGTTCTCACAATCAGCAGCAGATGTGGTGCTGTTATCACTGCCGTTATAGGCAGCCGTAGCAGTCAAGTTCGTGGTAATACCTTGGGTCGTATCAATACACGGAATATACATACCAAACCGTTCGGTGCCGGCCGCGAATGTTTCACCAGCGTTTGAGGCATCTATAAAGCACTGATCAGTCGTAGAAGTACCTGAAACGTCACACGATGCACCCGTCACCCTGAATGAACGTAGTTCGTTCGTGCCGCTAGGCGCCGTTTCCGGGAAGTACGTTATGGCAACGCCATCCTGCGCGTTGGTATTCACCTGTAAACCTCCATAGAAATCATTGCCCTGACTAGTCGGCGGGTTGTTATCCACCGGAGATATGGCTAGGGTCGTACTGTCGATGATACCAATATCTATTGTTGTGGTTGTGGGAGCAGCACCACAATCTGCCGGCAAAGCTGCTGCGTCATCTATAGCAAAGACACAGAATGCTAAACGTTCCTGGATACGACCGTTTACAGTTAGCTGGCGAACAATGGCGACAGCGACAACACCTTGATCTAATAAGTCCGCATTTTGGAAGTCGTCATCAGAATAAGTGCTGATTCGTATATAAACGGTCTGGATGGTCGCGTTCGTATTAATGCCACTGATGGTATGGGTGACTGCGCCACCAGTTGTGGCCGTTGCTACCGTTTCATCACGCTCAAAACAGATCATGCTAGTGGCGTTAGTGCTCTGCGTGCAATCATTCTCGTCAGTTGCTCCATGGGCTGCAAATGCGGTACCGTTGCTCGGCCACCCAGTCTGGGCGTCATGTGTAAAGCCAGTCAATGTCCAGCCGGAAGCGGTACAAGTACCTAGTGGTGTCGTACAGAACTGATAGATAATGCCGGCTTTAGTCGCAGTGGTGTTTGGTATGTTAAAGCTAAAAATAAACTCGACGTCTGTCTGTGAGGGTTTTGAAGTGCTGATTGTCGCCTTGCGGTCAGATAGTTCTAAGCCATAGGCGGCATTCGGGCCTACTACTAGCGGAGAAAAGCCGGCAAGAATCAATACAAATATTTGTATAGCTAGATTCAACGACTTGAATCTGTGTCGTAAGCCGTGCTCAGGCACTTGCTTTTTCATCTATATTTGTAATCCTTGATTGTTTTTATTTTTATCCAACTAAATAGAAACTACCATAAGCTTGCTGAGTCATGCAAGTACTTTTCCACAGGCACACATTATTAATCAAAAATTAATGTCCTAGAATTGCGGGGTGGCTATGTAGGTTGTAACAACGGTATATGAACCGGTTGGGGTGGTGGCTGAAGCAGTGGCAGCAAATCTAACTTTGATGATTTCGTCGTCAACTACATTTGAAGATGAGGCTAGTGTTGCAGCTGTTGTACTGTCACTCCAGGCAAAGTCGGTGGCGGCTTCGTTTTCACAATCTGCACCAGATGTTACTGAGTTGTCGCTGCCATCGTACGCACCGGCAACGCTGCCAAGGTTGGTGGTTGTGCCCTGGGTCGTATCAATACATGGAATATACATACCAAACCGTTCTGTGCCAGCCGTGAAAGTTTCACCAGAGCCGGAAGCATCGACAAAACAAGGGTCTGTCGTAGAGGTACCGGACACGTCACATGACGCTCCTGGTACGCGGAATGAGCGTAGCTCGTTAGTACCCGTGGAGGCCGTTTCCGGGAAATACGTCACCGTAATCCCGTCCTGTGCATTAGTATTCACCTGTAATGCGCCATAAAAGTCATTACCTTGGCTCGTCGGGGGGTTATTATCTACCGGGGAAGTAGCGATTGCTGAGCTATCTACAATGCCGATGTCAATAGATGTGGTGGTGGGTGCTGCAGCACAGTTAGTTGGCAAAGCTGCTGCGTCATCAATCGCAAAGACACAGAAGTTTAAACGCTCTTGTACGCGGCCGCTAACCGTCAGCTGGCGGACGATAGCAACGGCAACGACACCGCTGTCAAGCAAGTCCGCGGTCTGGAAATCATCGTCCGAGTACAAGCTTATTCGAATATAGACGGTCTGTATTGTCGAGTTCGTATTGATACCACTGATGGTATGGGTGACTGCCCCACCAGTTGTACCCGTAGCCACTGTTTCATCACGCTCAAAACAGATCATCGTCGTAGCGTTCGTGCTTTGTGAACAGTCGTTCTCGTTCGTGGCCGCGTGTGCTGCAAAAGCCGTACCGTTATTCGGCCAACTTGCTTGGCTGTCGTGCGTAAACCCGGTTAGCGTCCAACCTGATGCCGTACAGGTTCCAAGCGGCGTGGTGCAGAATTGGTAAATTATTCCACCTTTGGTGTTTGTAGTGTTCGGAATGTTATAGCTAAAAATAAACTCAACATCGGTAGATGATGGCTTGGAGGTGCTGATGGTTGCTTTACGGTCGGTCAAATCAGCAGCGCTAGCCGTCCCCGAAGGAAAAACCATGGGCAGAATAGATGCCGCCAGTAAAACCATTATTTGGAAATACTCGCGAAAACTCCTCTTGAACTTCACAACAGTTTTATTTATAGGGTCTCGCACCCTTAAACTCCCTTTTGGTTTCTTACACCAAACTTACTGAGACTATTTATAGCATAAGCGTGGGCCACTTAACAACAGCTTATCCACAATTTATACAGCTTTTTGCCCTACTTTCTCACATCTTTTCAACAGGGGGCTGATAACAACCGGGTCTTTTAAGGGTTTCACCGCTAGTGAACTAAAATGTCGCGACTACTACAAGGTCATGATTCATGATGTGATTGCCCGCCGGCGTAATCGAATTGGCTTTGGCAATATAACTTAAGGTGTAGTTTGTCTGCCCAATGGCCGGATTGCCAATCGTGGCCTGTGACCGGGCAACCGTATCGCCAATGTTGTACTTAAACTGGTCGGGTATCTCATAGCCAGAGGCGGCCTGACCGTCGGCAAAACTGTTATCGGGTACATTGACAGGGTCGGCACCAATATTGGGCGTCGTATTGTCGCGCAGGTTAATGCCGAATTCTTCAACTGTGGGGTCGCTGGAGGGAACACCTTGGGTCGTTTTGGCGTCAAGCACCGACCCGCCGTTTGTCGCCGGCGGCTGGCTGACCGTTACCACAATATACCCAGATGTATTGTAGGTGCGGATATAGAACGAGCAGTTACAGTCCCCGCCCTGGGCCGACCCATACGATGTGACGGAATCCGACAAAATCCCAAAATCAACATCTATATTTGAAACAACCATCTCTAAGAACGGTTCATTGGTGGTAATAAAGCCTCCGAAGGCGTCAAAATTGTTGCTGGAAGTCTGACCGACGCCAAGTGCCCCGGCGCCTTGCTGAGCCCTAAAATTAGTCGACGAAGCATCAAGTTCGCCGCCACTACCAAAAATGGTTTCTTCAACTTTGTAATTTGACGACGAGTACTGGCCGTAAGCCAGCGGGGTGTACATGCTAGTCAAGGCCGCACCAAATAAAATGGCGCTAAACAGTCGCTGGTAGCGGCGGATTCTAAACATTCCCCGCTTCATCTTATTTCACCGTAAACGAATTAATAACTTCACGCACCGGGTCGAGCTGGAGATTGATTGCCAAATCTTGGAATATCATGCTAACTGGTGCCGCTTCGCCCTTGCCGTTCGTGAGCGGCAAACCGTAACCGCCGGTTTCGTGGCCAAGCGCAACCAGATTTTCAAAACCCTCCATTTTACAGACAAATTTAATGCCCTTGTATTCAGTATGAGCTATGGTCGCAGATGTCGGAGCGTCCGAGGTAATAATGTTCTTCTCTTCGCTGCCGCATTTTGGCGAAATGAGGTCAGCACTCATGCGATTGCCGCTCACCCTGACCGGCAGAACATATTTAACCGGGGTCTCAGGTATATCACCCAAAAAGACCGTCATGATATATTCGACATTCGGCCCTTTTTGGCTCAAATAAACAAACTTTTTGGGCGGCTGGCTGCCGCGTTCGTCAATCACCCAGTTCTTAGCCGATGTAAACGAGAATACGCCGTTATCGTAAGTCGTTTTGGCCGAGCCCGAGAAATAGCCTTTGTCGGTTGCTGGACCCTCTTTGGTTGATATCTCACCCCACATGTATTGAAGCCCAAGCCACGAAAGTATTACCACAACGACAATCACCAAAAACAGCACAACAAGTAGCGTGCGATGCGTCATTTTGAGCCGACGTTTCCGCCTATCAATATTCGACTGGTAGTGATACTTCATTGTCAGCGCGCCCTTAGTAGCAACCCTCACGTTTTACATGGTTACGTTTAAGAGTATACCGCAAGTTGCATAGATGTTTATGCTTACTCGTAGTATGATATACCCTATAAAACTAGGTGATGTGAGAGCATCCCGCATAAGGCGCTTTAGGATTAGATAGTCGGCATGGAACAAAAAAGTGAAGGGGGCACGAAAGACGCTGCCAAGCCCGAAGCGGCTGCTGGCGGTGAGTCGGTTTCGGGAATGCAAGCCGAATCTCTTGAAAATGCCAATGCCTTGCCCGGCACCCAATCGGCAACCGACCAACCAGCCGCCCAGCCGCAAGGTCCTAAAGGCATCAAAAAGATTATTGCCAAGCTCAACATCTACTTCTTTGCCTTTTTGCTGGTCCTCTTAGTAGCCATCATGGCTTTGGTGATTGGCATGCAGCGCAGCCGACAGGCCGCAAATCCAGAAGAAGTTACCGGCCAGACACTCAGCCCGGACGACATCAACAACCTGCAAGGTAACGATATAAAAATTGGTGATGTTAAACAGACGTTAAACATTGAATCCAACGCCGTTTTTGCTGGCAAAGTGCTCGTTCAGGGCGGTACAGACATTGCCGGGGCATTGACCGTCGCCGGCATTACTAGCGTCGCTGACCTCGCAGTCACCGGTACTGGGACGTTTCAGCAAGTACAAACGAATGAATTAGCCGTTTCGGGTAACGCCGGTATCCAGGGGCAGTTAACGGTCCAGAAAACCATAAACGTTTCCGGCGGCGGCACCTTCGGTGGACCAGTCTCAATCCCACAGCTAACGGTTGATAATCTCCAGCTCACCAAGGACTTGCAGATTATTGGCCATATCGACGCTGGTGGCGGTACTCCGGGACGAACAAACGGCACGGCGCTGGGATCTGGTGGAACCAGTTCAATCAGTGGCACCGACACGGCCGGCACCATAAACGTTAGTACCGGCAGCGGCCCGCCAGGCGGCTGCTTCTTGACAGTCACCTTTGCCCAAACCTTTACCGGCAGCCCACACGTTGTCATCTCACCGATTGGCAGCGATACGGCAGCGCTTGATTATTACGTTACCCGAAACAACACTTCGTTTAGTGTTTGCGCCACCAACCCTAGCGCTGGCCGATCGTACGTCTTTGATTACATCGTTATCGATTAATTTACCTAAAAAACCTATATATGGCCGGGGTCCTGTCAGCCGGTCCGCCCCTAATTTTTTTACTAAAGTAAAAGAAATTTGGGGCCACCCCGCCGACTGCCACCCCATAATTTTTATGGGTTTTCGGTGCAAGATCTAGCACCTCTTTGGCAAATATTTAAACGTCTAAGAAAACGATAACCTGGTTGGCTTTGACGTGCATCACGCCGCGGTTAATCGTAATTCGTTGTTCACCCTCAGCCGTTCGAATCACCACATCTCCAGGATTTAAAAGCGTCATAAAGTGGTGATGCCTGGGCAAAATATCGAATGGTCCGGTATCATTCACCGCCGACACGCTTTGGGCCATATCGTCAAAATACACCTTAAACGGCGCATACACTTTGGCATGCATTAGTTTGTCGTCGAGTTTTTGTGGCGGGGCTGCCGTCTCGGCGGCTTTATCGTCAGCGGCCGGTTTGGGGTCGTCGCTCACGCAATAATCTCCTCAATGCTTTGTAGCGTCTGATCTCTGGTGAAGAAGTCGCCCTTAATGCCGTTGTGCTTTTCCATCACGTGCATGTTCTGCGTAAAGTTGGCGATTAGTTTTTTGGCCTTGGCAAAATCCGTTCTATCGGCGGCCGACAATTCGTTTTCACCAATGATGGCGATGATGCCCTTGAGCGATTCGTACTTTTGCAGCAAGGCTTGGACCTGGACGCTCAAAACATAGTGCCGCTCACCGACAACTTCGGGTGTCAACAGTGACGAGCTTGATTTGCTCAAGTCAACGGCTGGGCGGATTCCCTGCTCGGCAACTTTACGAGATAGCACCAAGATGGAGTCCAGCTCGTGCTGAATCATCTGCACCGCCGGGTCGGAAAGGTCGTCGGCCGGGACATAAATGGTCTGCACAGAGGTAATTGAACCCTTTTCGTTCGAACTCAAGCGGTCCTGCAGCACCTTAATATCTGAGAAAATAGTCGGCTCGTAGCCACCTTCGTTAGGTACCTGGTCCAAAATGGTGGCCACTTCGTTCTTAGCCTGGATAAAACGGTAGATATTGTCCGCAAAGAACAGAATATCCTTGCCTTTACTGTCACGAAAATCTTCTGCCAAGGCCACCGCCGATATGCCAATTAAGGCGCGCTGAATCGGATTCTCATTCATCTGGCCAAAGAACATCACCGTGTTTTTGAGCAGATCGTTTTCGCGCAGCGTGTCATACAGCTCGTGGCCCTCGCGAATGCGCTCACCAATACCGGCAAAGAATGATAACCCGCCGCCGGTGGTGGCAATATTGTTGATGAGCTCCATGGTTAAGACAGTCTTACCGACACCGGCACCACCGATAATGCCAATCTTGCGGCCTTTCACGAACGGGGTGAAGAAGTCGATGACCTTAATGCCTGTTTCCAGGATTTCCGGTTTGGTCACGCTAAAGTTGGTTGTACGCGCCGGCAACTTTAGAATGTCCTTGTATTGAAGTTCGCCCTCGATTGCGGGCTGCCCATCCAATGGGTCACCAAGCGCGTCAAAAATTCGGCCAATCGTTTTATCACCCAACGGAATCTCAATTCCCCGTCCGCTACAGTGGACTTCCATACCTTTTTGAATGCGTCGGTCTGTTCGAATGTTCAAACAAAAAGCCACACCGCCAGTTTCCAGATGATCCACTAATAGCTTTGTGTCAAAACCATTCTGGACAACCACTAGTTCGCCGGTTTTTGGTCCTTCGCCGTCAAAACGGACCTTGACCACCAAATCTTTAATTGAAAGTACATAACCAGGGTTCATAGCGTGACTCCCCGTGATTTGCGCAAGCCGTTAATAATCTCTTTGAGTCGTTCATCTTTGATACCACGCCGGGCACGGTTGTATTGCAGATGTAAATCAGCCTTGGCTTCTTCGGACCGTTGATGCGAAGCCGACATGGCCCGGAACCGGCTGGCGTACTGGGCCAGCTTGGAATCAAGAATCAACTGGCTAATGGCAATTTGCATCATGGAGCGCTCTAAGTGGCCAACCACCGCAAAGGTACTAGGCTCAAAGATATAGTTGGCTTCGCTAATAATATCTTCTTTTCTTTCAGATCGTGCACCCTGCTGCTGCACGGCGGTCGACAGGCTGATCTTTTTTACGTCCTGGGTCATCAGCGATACATACTCCTGATAAAACACCGTGGTGTTCTTGTACAGCTGCACCTCTTTAATGATCGGTGCGACGTTGATGTTTTGGTCTTTATTCGGCAGTTTAAAATACTTTTTAAATGATATGCCACGCTGGGCCAGCTGGACGGCGCCGTGGTGTCCAATCACAATAATCTCATTATTATCCTTGTTGTACGTTTCCAGCATCAAGTGAATCAACTTTTGGTCAATGTCACCGCTAAATCCGCCCTCGGCGGTAATAATGATATATAGCTCTTTGTCAGCAACCGCGTCTTCTTCCTGGCTACGGCCAAAGCGGAACAGGCTGTCCACCCGTATCTGAGAATAAATACCCCACAAATCATTAAAGAATTTAGTGGCCTGCATAACCTGGTTCTTGGTCTGGGCGATTCGCATACTGGCAATACCCTCAAAGACGCTGGTCAGCTCGACAAGCGTGGCCATGGAATGCTCTTCGTGTTCGATCTCGCTCGGTCTTCTCATTTTTTAGCCTCCGCGGGTGGTGCGGCCGGTGTCGCTGGCGCCGCCGGAGCAACGCCGGCCACCGTGACGGCTTTTTTCAGCTCGGCCTTAACAGCATCATATTCTTCGTCTTTGGTAATTTTGGCGGCATATTGCATGACTTGCTGTTTCATTTTGCTAATGTCAATCACCTCACCATCACCAACATTCAGTACGAGATCCAGCATCAACTGTTGACCCATGAACGAATAGGTGTCGCCCGGTGCCTGAGTAAGTAGTTCAAAAATATTCTTACCGATAGAGAGCGCCCGTTTTGCCTCTGGCGCGAGTTCTGAGCCGAAGTGCGAGAACTCCTCTGCCTGCCGGTAATCGGCTAATAGCTTGAGGGTCTGGGCAGCTAAGCCTTTTTGGCGCTTATTGTGGCCAACACCACCGACACGGGTCACACTCAACCCCATGTTCAGGGCGGGGCGCACACCGCTGCGAAACACATCCATATCAAGAATCCACTGTCCGTCGGTAATGGACATGATGTTTGTTGGCAAATAGGCGGTAATATCGCCGCTGGCGGCGTGTACGACCGGAATGCTTGTCAAATGACTACCATTACTTGCCAGTCGCCCGGCGCGCTCTAAGAGGCTGGAATGAGCGTAGAACATGTCTCCCGGGTAGGAGTCTCGACCCGGACTAACGCCCGACATCAAGGCAACTTCCCTATACACATGGGCGTGGCTGGTTAAATCGTCATAAATAATAATCGTGTCTTGATTGCATTCCTGCCACAGGTATTCGGCCATGGCGCAGGCCACATACGGTGCTAAATAGCTCATAATCAGCGATTCGAACATCGTTGAAACCACGACGATAGACTTCTTCATACCGTCGTTCTCATTCAACCGGTTGAGCAAGGCGTCAACATCACTGCGGCGTTTGGCAATCAGTACATAGACCACTACTTGGTCAGTATTCTTCTGGTTAATAGCAATCTGGGTTACTAACGTACTTTTACCGGACTTGCTATCGCCTAAGAGGGCCATACGCTGACCACGGACAATCGGAAACAACGCATCAAGCGCCGTTACACCACTCTCCAACTGGGTATCGAGCAGTTTGCGGGTGTACAGCGGCGGAGCGGCATGAAATACCGGCCTGACCGCCGAAGCAGCAATCGGCCCTTTGCCATCTAGCGGCTCACCAGTCACCGAAATTACACGGCCAATATAGTCCTTGCCCACTTTGCACACCAGCTCTTGGTGCTGAACCACAGCCATCATGCCGACTTTAAGATTAATAACTCCTAGGTGCAGCACTACAACATATTCCACCATGACCTGGTGAACAAAGCCCTTGCTGCCATCCTCAAACATGACCAAGGCATGGGTATTGACCGGCTGCAGGCCTTTGACCTTTACCAAAAAATTCTCAACACCAACAACTTCACCAACAGGATTATTGGCATCTATCAACGCCTGGAAGTGTTTATTGTCCATCAGCACCTCCCGATCCGGTGGCGGCTGGCGCTGCTGGCTGTTCAGCTGTAACCGTTGGCTTGACGAATACGTATTCTTTTTCTGCCGGAGCTTCAGGTTGGACAGGAGTTAGCTTGGGTGGCGGGGTTTCAACTAATGAGCGATTTTCGCCGATCTTTTCTACTAACAATTTGCGATTCGCCGCAAAATGGCGCCGCAAACTAAGATCAAAGTACTTATTACTGGTTCGGAGGACACAACCGGCTGCAATCGTCGGTTGCAAACCCACCTGTAGAATAACCAACGGATGAATTGTCGTTCGGAACCAAGACACAATTTTCTGCAAGAAAGCCGCTGATGGGTCAGAAGCAAAGCTAATATGCATCACCGGCGCTTTGTCTCGGACCTTTTGCAAAAAGTCAGCCAGTTTTTGCCGGTCGGTGTCCACGAGCAGATTTAGACGATTGGCCTGTGCTGTAGCATCAAGGTTGTGCGTTAGCCGTGGCAAACTCAATGACTGCCCAGCTGCACGCGCCGCCGCTTGCTCCAAGAACACCTCAACTGCCGCTAACTCACGCTGCAAGCGTCCAAGGTCAATCAAACTAACCACCGTAATCGGCAGCACCATTGGATGGGCTTGGGCGGGTTGATGCTCGGCAGTCGTCACGCTCTCACCTTCCTTTTCAAGCACCATTTCTGATGTCTTCAATGATTGCTTGTTTGTTAGCGTCCAAATCGCCCAGGATGTACTCCAGCTGGTCACTGAGGTCAATCTGATTACCAATAGCGGCTAGGACGTAATGATTCACAATATCGGCCATATTCTCGTCAAAGCGCTTCAGTACATTTTCTTTTTCGGCTTCGACTTGCTTTTGCAGCTGTTCGCTCAGGGCTGCCCGTTGCTGCTCAATAACTTCTTGGGTTTTGGTGATTGAATCAATGGCCAATTGTTTCGCATCGGTGATTGACTCTTCGTATTTGGCAAACTCTTCCTGAAGCGTGCGGGTAATCTCCTGCTTCATGTATTCGTTCAGCTGCGAGGTTGTGAGACGCAGATCTTGCTGCAGGAACATGGCATTTTCGCCAATAATCTTTTCAAAATGTAGGCGACCGCGGTTACGCAGCTCTTCGCGGAACTCGTTATTAAAAATACGCTCGACATCTTGCTCAGCAGCCTCGGTATAGACCTGGGCTACAGATTTTTTGCTTTTGCCGCCGCGCCCGCGCAATTCAAACCAAATAAAACCAATTGCTGTCTCTTATACACATCT
>JAHBAU020000040.1 GCA_018499905.2 Candidatus Saccharimonadota bacterium
CCCTTAAAGTCCACCCCTTCCATCTCCATGATAAAGCCGAACATTGTGCCACCCTTACCGCTCGAAAAATCATGCCAGATCTGTTTTTCGGGGCTGACCATAAAACTGGCGGTTTTTTCATTCCCAAAAGGGCTTAGAACCTTAAAATTACGGCCAGCACGTTTGAGCTCAACGTAGCGACTCACGACGTCCTCAATACTCAACCGAGCTTTTATATCCTCAACCGCATCCATGTACACCAGTTTGGCATCTGTTGGTGTTGCTGTCCAGCGGTCGAAACAGTAAGATAGAGCTTATGCAGCCCAACTTACCCGCACCATCACAAAACCCGTATGACTTTATTCTCAACAGCGGCCAGCCCCAAGTGCCGGGCAAAATGCCGCGTATATCCAGCGGCGGCAGTGGTCAGAAACAGCGCATTATTTTTGTCGCAATCGCTGGTTTTATTGTCTTGATTCTTGGCATTATCGTTTTTAATATTCTGTCGAGCGCCGGCAAGGGCAACACCACCTTGCTGAAGAATCTGGCGGCTGAGCAAACTGAGCTGATCCGGGTCTCTGACCTGGCTCTGACTAAGGCAAAATCAACCAAAGCCCGCAATTTGGCGGCATCCGCTACCATAACTATTAGAACTACGAAACAGCGAACTACAAAGTTGCTGTCTCTCAAAGGAGCCGAGGTAACGCCCAAAGAATTGGGGGCAAAGCTAAATGACAAAACTGATGCAGCGCTGAATGCAGCTGAGCAGGCTAACCGTTATGACGAAGTTTACATTGAGTATATGCTTGGTGCTCTAGCAGCCTATCAAAATAATCTCAAAACCGCCTACGACGCTAATACTGAAACAAACGATCGGGATGTCCTCAGTTCTGCCTTCGCCAGCACTGCACTGATTTACGAGAATCAGACAGCCACTAATTAGCTACGAGTTCATAAGAATGACGAATGAGGTCCTTGACCTCTTCCCACGGCACCTGACCGGTGAGCACGATGGTGTTCCAGTGCTTCTTGTTCAAATGATTGCCAGGCATGACTGATTCGTATTTTTCCCGCAAAAGTACTGCCAGCTGCGGGTCACACTTAAGGCTGATGCGTACTGGGTCCTTGCCTTCAGCTACCAAGGCAAACATTTTACCCTCATCATCTGCGTCCTGCCCGCGGTGTGTCACTTTGTAGACTGCCACGTCTTTGCCAAACGGATAGGTTAGCTTGGCACCGGGGTACGTTAACAAGTAGATTTCGACCTCTTTGTGTGTCATTCTTATCAGCCCTCTATTTTGCGGCTCGGCTTGTCAGTTTTATGTTCTTTGGGTTCAGGGGATACAGCCGCTTCAGGTTCGGGCTCAGTAGCCGGTTCTTCATGAGCAGGCTTTGTTGACTCTGGTTGTTGGCTATCATTTTTCTGCCTGGTCACTAGCAACCCAACGACCATCGCCAGCCCGATCAACGTCACAATCACCGCAAAGGTCATCAACGAGCGCCAAAAATCGTTCCCAAGTCCTTGCAAACCATTGACGGCAACCGTCTTCAGACCCTGGCCAGCATCAGTAGAATTATTCACACTTTCATACAAGCGGTCCATGCCAACGCTCACCAGCCAAGCCTGCAGGAAAAGCACCAAGCCAACAGGTACAACCGTGCTTGCTATGGTCTTGACGCCGCGGCGTTTGGTTTCGCTAGCAAACAGCACCACCACTCCTCCGCCCAAGGCCAAGAAGCCGAAGACGTATGGTATGGCTTGGACCAACTGATATAGCCGTGGCAAACCTTCGAGTTTCTGGAACAGCGGCTGCGTATCGCTCCCCTCGCCGATCTTAACGTCACTAGCGGTAATGGTGGTATCCGGCAAGAACTCCTGGCTATTTTTGAGATCATCGACTGCCTTTTGGACATCGGCAGCTGGATCATAGCCTGGTACTTTACAGGCTACTTTGAGCACGTCGGAAGTGTCGGGAATCTGGCCAGGTGCACAATCTGGCAGTGCAGCGTATCGTTCTGTGGCGTACGTCCCGACCTTGGCAGCAAAGGTATTTTTGGCTTCGCTCAGTTCAATCGTGAACGCCGGTTGGCTAATCTCACCCTTTAGCCATGCATCAATACTATCCACCACCTCTTCGGTGTTCGTCTTCAGAAATGCCGGCGACAGCGCTGCCTGCGCAGCCGCTTGCACACCAGGATCTTTTAACGGATTGATCTGACCGTTTTCCGGATTCTCCTCCACCGCTTGCTCGGCTTCTTCCAGTAAGGCGGGCACGATATTGTCATACACCTGCCCTTCGTTCAGCCACTTCTTCAGATTGCCGCCGTTAAACACGGCCAGAATCACCGCTGACATAACAGCGAGCAATAGACACAGTGATAAGAAAGAATTGGCCAGGAATACGATTATTTTCTTGAGCATTTGATTTGATAATACCACCTTTTGGACAAGCCTGCCCTTTAGCCTTAAGATAGGTGTATGAATGACAGTATTTTTACCAAGATTATTAAGGGTGAGATCCCCTGTGCCAAAGTGTACGAGGACGACAAGACATTCGCCTTTTTGGATATACACCCAATCCAACCCGGTCATATATTGGTTATTACAAAGCAACAGGTTGAAAATTTTGAAGAACTTGACGATGAAACGCTGGCTCATCTATTCCGAACCGTCAAAAAAGCTGCCTTGAAGATCAAAAGCACTTTTAACCCTGTAAAGGTTGGTGTACGGATAGAGGGCTTTGACGTTCCACATGTGCACGTTCACGTTTACCCTTGTAACACGGCCGAAGAGTTTCATGGCGATATGAATCGCACCCAAATCGAGCCAGATTTTAAGGCGTTAGACGAGTTGGCTGAGCGCTTACGATTCTGAATCGTATTGCCGTGATGCTATAATTTGCTTATGAGTAATGCAGTTATTGCCTTTTTGTTTGCAGTCAGCGCCGCTACCTGGATTTACGCAAAAGTACAGCATCGAACCTTAAGCGGGCAGACTGGTGCCA
Source organism: Candidatus Saccharimonadota bacterium (assembly GCA_018499905.2). Classification (GTDB taxonomy): domain Bacteria; phylum Patescibacteriota; class Saccharimonadia; order Saccharimonadales; family AQU-01; genus AQU-01. Next base: position 2,985 of record JAHBAU020000040.1, read on the forward strand.
TCGTGGCCGGTGTTGCTGGTTTCATTTTATTCTTTGTATTTTGGTCAATCATAAATATATTCTTCTAGTAAAATTCTAGCCGTATAGTACTAATTACTTTGCCGAAACTATTATTAGTTGGTATCATACGGCTATGGATGAGAAGAGTTTGGGCAAACGCCTGCAAGAGGCCAGGCGAAGTGCGGGTTTGACGCAACAAGAACTGTGTCATAAGGCCGGCTTAAGTTATTCCACCTTAGCCAAAATTGAGCGCGGTGCCATAAAATCACCCTCAATATTTACCATTGTCCAAATTGCCGCTGCTGTTGGTACGACTCTTGATGAACTCATGGGACAGCCGACCAGCACTAAGCAAACCAAACTCAGCAAATCAGGGATCAGTTTTGTGTTTTTTGATGTCAACGGCTGCTTGCTCCGATTCTTCCATAGCGCTTTTACGCGACTTGCTGAAAAATCAGGCGCACCAGCCGATTTGATCGAAACTACCTTCTGGCACTATAACGACGCGGTTTGCAGTGGCAAGATGCCTTTGGCCGATTTTAATAAAATCCTTGGTAAACAGCTGGATATACCAGGGTTGGACTGGAAAGATTATTACCTAAGCGCCGTTGATCCGATCAAAGAGATGCACGACCTCGTCACCTGGGCCTCTAAGCACTACCATGTGGGCCTGCTCACTAATATCATGCCGGGTTTTGTGACAACACTGAAGAAACAGGGCCTCATCCCCAACATTCACTACGACGCCATTATCGATTCATCAGAAGTCGGCTATATCAAACCTGACCGCGAGATTTATGAAGCTGCTCAAGCTAAAGCCGGGGTATCAGCCAGTGAAATTCTGTTGATTGATGATAGCCGCACGAACATTATGGCCGCCGAGCGCCTTGGCTGGCATGTGCTGTGGTTTGACGACTTTAGGCCCAAAGATTCGGTTACCCGCGTCAAAGCCGCGCTTGAGCTGGCAGAATAATGCTTCAGACGGTCACATGACCTAAAAGGCTAATTTTGAATGACGAATTCTGAATTCTGAATCAAATTCGAAATTCGATTTTCAAAATTCGAAATTTACCTACAATGTGATGCCATATTTTTGGGCTTGCGCGCTAATAGTCTCAAGTGCCGCTTGAGCATCAGCCAGCTGTTCCCTGCTCTGCTCGACAAGCACTTTTGGTGCATGATCAACATATGAATTATTACCTAACCTGCCTTCAAGCTGAGCGATGCGACTGCGCGTCTCTTGCAATCGTTCTTGCAGTAAGCTGCCGTATCTCTGCAAGGTGTCGTTATCAACGTCGAGCCACACCTGCTGCCTGGTTTGTGTTAGCCGGACCCCCTGGCCATCTGTCACTTCTTTAACCGCGGCAACTTTCGCTAAGCGCTTAATAAGTTCTGCGTTGTCGTTAATAAGCGGTGCATCCTTGTAATATAGCGTCCGGCCGCGAGCGTTGAGTTCTACCATGAGTGCTCGGGTTTCCTGTACAACGCCTATCAGCTGCTCAAACGCATCAGCTTCATCTGCTGATCCCTTCGGTGGTGTAGGCCACTGACTCGTCGCTAAGAAACTTCCCTCTTCCCAGGCCAACGTCTGCCAGATTGTCTCGGTGACAAATGGCGCAAACGGATGGACAAGCTTTAAGATTGTCTCCAATCCATACGCCAGGACGCTCAGATTCAGCTCAGCTTTAGAGGCTTCAATATACCAATCTGCAAAGTCATCCCAGACCAAGTGGTAGACCGTATCCCAGGCCTCGCCAAAGCGATAGGTATCGAGCGCGTCACATATAGCTTGCATAGATTGTTGTAACTTCCACAATATCCAATGGTCCGCCATGGTTTGTGGGTTTGGCTCTCTATTCAGGTCCTTCGTGTCACCAATCTTCTCTTCACAATAACGGGCAATATTCCATAGTTTGTTGCAGAAATTTCGGCCGCCAGTGGCTTTCACATCAGTGTATGGCTGATTAGCGCCAGCTACTGCATTGGTAATTAGGCCCAGCCGTAAGGCATCGGCGCCAAACTTTTCGAGTTGTTCGACCGGGTTCACGACGTTACCTTTACTCTTACTCATCTTTTGGCCATCAGGCCCAAGCACTAAACCATGGAGATACACATCTTTAAACGGCACCTCGTCCGTCACATACAATCCGAGCATAATCATTCGACTTACCCACGGGTACAAAATGTCAGAAGCCGTCTCCATAAGATTCGTTGGGTAAAACTTCTTAAAGTCATCGCCGTCAGGATAATTAGTGGTCACAAACGGCCACTGCCCGCTCGAAAACCACGTATCAAAAACATCAGGATCACGGTGGTAGGTTTTACCGTCGACCTCGATAATCTCTTGGTCAACCCGCTCGTCATAAATCCAATCGTCAGCATCATCGACGTTCTGGAAAGCAGGGATCGGGATACCCCAGGCAATCTGGCGGCTGACATTCCAGTCACGCAGATTTTGCAAATACTCAATGAGCTGTTTGCGCTTAGATTCCGGATGAAAAGCAATACGTTTCTCTTCTAAAGCTTTGATGGCCGGCTTTGCCAACCGATCCATATCGACAAACCACTGTTCCATCAGCATTGGCTCAATAATCGTGCCGCATTTGTAGCACTTCCCCATGCGGTTTTGGTAGTGTTCGTCCACCTTAATCAGCATGTTCTTCTCTTTAAGCGCAGCAACAATTGCTTTGCGGGCTTCAAGCACGGTCATCCCACGGAACCGCCCTGCCCGTTCGTTCAGCGTACCATCGTGATCAATCACTCTGACTGCCGGTAAATTATGCCTTTGGGCCGCCTCCCAGTCGTCAAATGAATGCGCAGGAGTAATCTTGAGCACCCCTGTTCCAAAGCTCATATCCACCATTTCATCGGCAATCACCATAATTTCAAACGGACCGTTCACGCCTTCTACGGTAACAGTCTTGCCAACCATGTCTTTATACCGTTCGTCATCTGGATGAACTGCTACTGCCGTATCGCCAAATTTAGTCTCAGGACGAGTAGTGGCCACCACAAACGGCCCATACTGCATGTAGTACAGCGGCGTCGTGGCATCTTCGTAGGCCACCTCAATATCGGCAAAGCCCGTGCGGTGCTTTGTGCAGTAATTAACCAGTCGCTCACCTCTGTAAATGAGGCCGTCGTCCCACAGTTTTTTGAAGGTATTGAACGCGGTACGAACCACCTTTTCATCCAGTGTAAAGGTAAACCGGCTCCAGTCACAGCTGGCTCCTAGTGCTCTAAACTGCTGAAAAAAGGTCTCTTTGTTGTCAGCAACAAAATCCCACACCTGTTGATACAACTCTTCTCTAGAGTAATCAAAACGGCTCTTTCCTTCTTTTTCCAGGCGTTTTTCATAGACGACCCAGGTTTCAAAGCCAGCATGGTCGGCCCCAGGCAGCCATAAAGCTGCCTTCCCTTGCATGCGCGCGTATCTGGTAACGATATCTTCGACGGTGACAAACAAACAGTGGCCAACGTGCAACGGCGCATTGGCATTTGGCGGCGGCATGACCATCGAGAATGTACCCTTGTTACCAAAACGGTTCTCGGGCTTAAAAACATCTCCCTTTTCCCATAGAGCATAAATATCACTCTCGTACTTCTCTGGTTCGTACACCTTCGGTAAATTCACCGATAGCTCTCCTGTTCTATATCAGTTCATCTAAATAATAACACCCCTGTTATGTGTAAGACAACAACAGGGGTAAAAATTTCATGTGAAAAGCAAAAGAATAATAAAGCTTTGATCTTCCCTGATCCATAGCCTACCATCCCACCGACCGATACTAGGGTTTGTTTTTGCCCACTCGGACTTGGTAGCCGAGCTGTCCCAAGATAGAAACAGCCGGGCTACCGGTTTTTGTTTTCACCAATTAGCATACCCCGAGTTATAAGCATGAGCAATATTGACAGTTGTATATTTTTATGCTAAGATTTGTAAAGAATTGTAAAACAAAAAATGCCAGAAATACCTACACCCGATCAGAACAATGTTGACCCCTACCCAAGAAATTGGAGTCTTGAGTTTCCTGATCCTGAAACATGGATAGCACAGTCCCGAACATTCTCTGCAGAAGAAATTCATGAGTATGGCGCCCATGCAATGCATTGGCTGTATGACAAGCTAGGGGATAGAGCTACAGGCGTAGTTACCGTGCGCAATAACAGAGAAGACGCACAGCTGCCCGGTCGACAGATATATGAGAGTCAGCAACAGTGGGGGAGTGTTGACCCTGCAGCGGTCGCTGAAGCCGGATTATCTATCGAATTCGGGGGCCCGACCAGATATAAACCCGGCAATATCTTGCCATATCACACACCAGACTTTGTTTCGAATATTACCACCGATCAAGAGATTAATAATAATGGGCAAAGGGCTTTGGGCTCAGTCGATTTTTTGGCAAATGCTGGTCAAATGCCAGTAGCGTCCGAAAGTCTGGGCTCGGTAGTGGTTTCAGATCTGCCTGACATCACAGGATTTCCTGATGATTTTGCTGATGGCACGCGAGATTCTTGGCGTAACCTTCGTGAGCGGGCGATTACAGAGGCGGAAAGAGTAATAAAGCCAGGTGGCTATCTTGTTTGGAATGGTAGTCGTAAGGAAGATTTTGATCAGATAACCCAGCTTGGTCTCCAGCCACTCAGCCTCAACGTGCGGCATTCTGTAATCCATGAACCGATTTCGAATACCTATACAGACCCCACCATGCTTGTTAACGGCGTGTACCAAAAACCAGTGGTGCAAGTTTCAGACATTTGAAATAAGTAATAATCTCTAATGTGAGGTACATTGACAAATGTTAAGTTTTATGGTTATATTAATTCTATGACACATCAGGAAAGCTTCTCTGAAAGAGCTCACCAGCGTAGTATGGCCGTGGGCAAATCACGAAAGTTATTGGCGGTTGCTTTGCTTGGTTTTGGCATTTTTGGGACTGGAACTAAATTATTTATCGATGCTGTTGATTCTGGCACTCAAGCTGACGCCGCTTACAGAGCGGGGCAGGTTGAAGAAGCTTATGATGCAAGATCCATTGAAGCAGAAAAGCTGGCGCTTGGTGGATCATTGGCAGGAATTGGAGGTGTGGTTATGATGGCTGCAGCAGGTTATTGGGGTGGAGCAGGCGCCCAAAGGCAGCGACTTGCATCTGCGGCAAACACGCAGCCACCTGTTGCAAGCGGCAAGCTATACGACGGGCCTGGTACGACTGTGCATGGCGAACCACCAGCTCCAGTAGTTGAGGCAAGGATAGAAGTGCCCCTCACACCCCCGGTTATTGAGTGGCAACCGCCACAATCCGATCCAAATATTGCCTTCCGCCGCCCTCAATAGTCACATCGACAAGTTGGGGTTAGGGGAGAGGGTATAGGGGTCAGCGGTCGATTGGTCTAATTTCATCTTGAAACAGCCTAACGTGGCGATCATGGCGCCATTGTCGGTGCATAATTTGGGGTCGGTATATTCGATAGGAATAGGGATGCGCTCAGATAGTTGCTTGCGTAGTTCCTGGCTAGAGGCAACGCCACCGGCAATCACCACCGAAGCCGGTTTATATTCTTCAAAAGCCATAACTGCCTTATCAACCACAGTCTCAATGGCTACCCGTTGAAAACTAGCTGCAATGTCGGCCTTCTGAGCCTCTGAGAGGCGCCTTGGCAAGTCTTTGGACGGAAACGTGAAATCTTCCCCAATAATTTCTTGTGCCAGCCTGAGAACGGCCGTTTTGGGCCCAGAAAAGCTAAAGTCATACTTGCCCGGCAGTTTTGCCTTCGGTAATTGATAGGCTGTCGGGTTTCCAGCCTGAGCAGCTTTGGCAATACTCGGACCGCCGGGGTAGGGAAGACCCACCAACTTGGCAACTTTATCAAATGCTTCGCCGATAGCATCGTCGTTAGTTCGCCCTAGTAAGGTGTAGTCAAAATGATCCCTAAAGTACACCAACTGGCTGTGGCCACCACTGACAATCAAGGCCAGAACGGGGAAGACTGGCTGCTGTTTGGGTGGCACGTAGCCAGGCAAGGCGGTAGTTGTCAGGAAATTGGCATAGACGTGGCCCTCCACATGGTTACAGGCATACAGTGGTTTGTTTTTGGCAATAGCCAGCGTCCGGGCGGCCATGACACCGATTAACAGCGATCCGCCGAGGCCTGCACCATAAGTCACGGCAATGGCATCAATGTCGTCCCAGGTGCAGTCAGCATCTTTCAAGGCCTGGTCAATAACAGGGGTCACCGACTCAATATGACTACGGGCAGCAATTTCCGGGACCACACCGCCGTAGGCGGCATGCAGATCAAGGCTAGTCGCCACGGCATTTGACAGTAGCTTATAGCCGTCTTCAACAACGGCGGCGGCCGTTTCATCACAACTGGTTTCGATTCCCAAGATACGCATCACGTACAGTATACTTGAGACAATGAATGCACGCAGTGTCGTCAAGAAGCTTTTGCCAGTTTCGCTGTTTCATACAATTGAGCCATATGGCCATTTTTTGGAAGCAGTCGCTGCCCAAACCATGGCTGGATTCCCGGCCAAAGACATTAAATTTATCGGCGTCACCGGCACCAACGGCAAAACCTCAACCAGCTTTATGATTCAACGCATGCTGCACGAGGCTGGCTACAAAGTCGGCCTGATGACCACCGTTGCCTTTGGGGTAGGGGATGACATCAAGCCGCAGATTGCTCACATGACAACCGCCGGGCCCAAAGTGTTATTAGACCGCATCAAAAAAATGAAGGCTGACGGGGCAGAGTGGATTGTGCTTGAAACGACCAGCCATGCCTTGGCCCAACGACGGGTGTGGGGCATTCCGTATGCACTTGCCGTATTTACCAATCTGACCCACGAGCATCTGGATTATCACGGCACCTTTGAACGCTACCGTGATGCCAAAAGGCTATTGTTCAAGCAAACCAATACTAATAAGCAGGGCCTACGAACAGGAATTGTGAACGCCGAGGACCCCAGCGCCGAGTATTTTGCCAGCGATGTCCAAACAGCCATTAGCTACGGCCTTAAGAAAGGCGACATCCAGGCTCGTAACATCAAGTTAACGGCTGGTGGCAGCCGCTACACCGCTGTCGTTGACGGTGAGGAATATCGTATCGAATGCCATTTGCCCGGATCATTTAACGTGGCTAATTCCTTAGCAGCAGTTGGCGTTGGACGCGCCTTGGGCCTCACTAAACAACAGATTGAGAAGGGGATTGCCGCTTTGACTAGAGTCGAAGGCCGTATGGATCCGATTGATGAAGGCCAGGACTTTAGCGTCATTGTCGATTATGCCCACACCCCAGATAGTTTTGAAAAGCTCTTTAAGGACCTCCGCCCGGTCGTTAAAGGCAAGTTGATAGTCCTATTTGGTTCGGCCGGTCGTCGAGATGAAGCCAAGCGCACCACTCAAGGGCAACTTGCCGGCAAGTATGCTGACGAAGTCATCGTCACCGAAGAAGACGATCGCGACATCGACGGCATAGAGATTATGGATCAGATTGCCAAAGGTGCCGAATCCGAAGGCAAAGTTCGTGATAAAGACCTGTTCCTGGTGCATGACCGGCCAGATGCTATTCGGTTTGCCTTTGAACGAGCCAAAAAGGACGATGTGGTACTGCTCCTCGGTAAAGGCCACGAAAAAGACATCTTGCGCAACGGCCCCCGTGCTGCCGAACTACGTCATTTACCCCAAGACGATCACAACCCCGAACGCGTCATCGAAATCCCCTGGGACGAAATCACCGTCGCCCGCGAAACACTAAGGGATGTACGTGCTAACTTTAAACGATAAGCTTGTTGACTTTTTGGGCAAATAGTGTTAATTTAGACTTAATGCCAAGTGGAGATTTTGACGCTTCTGTTGAGCGCTTCGATAGATTGATCGATTGGGAGACTTCTCTAACACCTAGGGAAGCCTTTTTAGACGCAGTTGAGGGCGGAGAAGGGCTAAGGGTGAAGTATGGAGCCGATCTTACGGCCCCCACTCTTCATATTGGTCACGCCGTAAACCTCCGTGTCATGCGTGAGATGCAAGACCAGGGTCATACAGTAGTTTTCCTGTTGGGCGGCTTTACTACACAGATTGGAGATCCGACTGATAGCCTGCAGGCTCGCGATGCTCCTGATCCAGAAATAGTGGAGAGGGCAAAGACTCAGTTTATAGATCAGGTTGGCACAGTGTTAAAGATGGACGATCCTGACCTAATAGAAATTCGTGATAATGCCGAGTGGTGGGGGGGACCTGATACGCCAGGCACCATAACGCCAAGTGATCTCTTTGGAATTCTTCACGGTGTCACGCTGAACCAGCTTCAGTCAAGAGATATGTTTCGCAGCCGCATTGCAGCTGGCGAACCGGTTAGAATGTCGGAATTCTTGTATCCTGTGATTCAAGGTTATGACTCAGTGATGATAGAATCTGATGTAACAGTAGTGGGTTCAGACCAGCTATTTAATGAAAACTTGGGGCGAGAGCTGCAGAGACGCGCCGGACAAGCTGAGCAGATGATTGTTTGTACAAAAATTACTCCAGGGCTGGACGGCGGACCAAAGCAATCAAAGTCTAAGGGCAATTATGTAGGTATAGCAGACCCGCCAGAGGTAAAGTACGACCGACTCATGCATCTCAGGGATGATCTTGTCGGTACATGGATGGGTGTTTACACGAGCTTTGGCAACGATGAGATTGCAGACTTAGAAGATAGGTTTGGCGATGATCCCCTCGATCTAAAAAAGCACCTAGCTCATAATGTCACGGCAATGTTTCACGGCAATGAGGCCGCTGATCAGGCAGCAGAAGCATTCGATAGAAAAATTGCCAGCAAGCTACCGATTGACACAGACAATATTTTAGTTGAACCTGGTTCTACCCTAAGAGGAGTATTGATGCATGAGCTCGGTTATAAAGCAGGTAATATTAGGCAGTTTGTGGATACGGGCGCATTAGTGAAAGTTACTGAGCCTCTGCCAGATGGCAGCTACAATACATTACCTATCACTGCTGATGATATTAACGCACCTATCGAGGGCGATACATACATTCGAATCGGTAAACACAGATTTGCCCGCTTTACACCCGGTCAAGCATAAAAACGATTATCTAATCTCTACGTATTGATTTGAGAATTTTTCGTACCAGCTCGTGTAGCCACTGGTCCCTGTTGGCCAATTACCACCCCAACCATAATCTCGTCCTATATCGCTGTGGTCAGGTATGAGTGTATACCTTGAAAATCTAGTAGCTTTAATTAGATCATCTACGAATTTTGGATTATCACTGACAATATTTAGCCCAAGAAAGAACTGTCTACTGTTTAGCTCATCAAAAAGTTCGCGCGCAGTATCGTAAGGCTTGATCCAAAGTGACTCATTGAAATAGGCATTGCGGATAAACTCGCCATCAGGATTTGGTTCAACGACCACTACCTGGGATTTATGCTGATACATCTTAGCAGGGGATGAGACAGCAATGTCGTCAACAATTGGACCCAGGGAAGGGTCTAATTTGCTCGTCTCTTTAAACCCATTTTCTTTCAAGAAGTTTACAAGTTGAGACAGGTATCTGGGATAGATGGTGCGGTTGACAAAGATGCCACTCAAACGCTGACACATTCGGCCGTTGTGATCGAAAGCGTTCTCAATGGTTGTCCTTACGTCCTCATGCAGTTTTGTTTCATTGATATTATTTTCAACATTGCACACCTTTACGTCGGCCGATTCAAGTTCTGGTAGAAATTCTACAAATTCTTCAGCACATTGTTTATAAATTGCGCGCGCATTCTTGTAAGATCCAAAGAAACTAACCGCTTGTACCGATTTGATAACACCCCCCACTGCATCATAGGGTGCGTCAATGATAGACATTTCTAGATTGTGCTTCTGTATAAGATTGGCCCAGATAGTCCTGAACAGGTCAGCATTACGGCTTGCTGGTCGCACTACTAATCTGTTGCCGACCGCCAAAGCGCAAAATATAGGAACCACAGAGACCAGCAGGGGCTCATTGTATGAAAGTATGATGAGAATGTCGCCTTTTGGCTTACGGTTTTTTGGAATGTCAGTATGGTTAAATTTTTGTAAAAAATCTAAGCTTCTCGCCAGATCAACCTCGGTTGCTGCCAAATCATTTTCGGTTGCTTTCATACTCAAATCTTTGAGGTGTTTGGCGTTGTCCTCTAAAAGATTGCGAAGTTCATCGGCGAGCAGGGTACTATTATCTGGTGACATATTCCACCAACTTTGACTTTGCTGCAGTTTGGTCACCAAAATAGCTTTGATCTACCAACTCTATTTTTATATGCACTTTTGACTGGGTATAGAGGCTGTGCTCAAGGCTACTAATAAAATCATCACCTACTTTTCCAGAGCTTATAGAAATCACAACTCGAATCTCATGAATAATGTCATCTTCTCCGGTGCTTATTTGCACTTTGATGCCGCCAATCGTGAGTGGGTGTATCTTCAGTACGATAAAATCTCGAATTTCATGCGGACTAATCAATAGCCCTTTGTAAAATACAGTATCGTCAAGCCTGCCTTTAACGCGAGTAACAAGCGTTGACCCAAAGCATCCTTCACAAGTCGAGCTTCTATTGAGAATTGCCACAGAATCACCTGTTTTGTAGCGTAAGATCGGGCTTGCCTCCTTCATGGTCGCCGTCAACACCAGTTCACCATACTCTCCTAGTGGCATTGGGTCGTTAGTTTCTGGATGGACAACCTCAGCATAGATGTAGTCTTTAATAACCGCCATGTTGCCGCACACACTGCACTCATAAATTATTCCCGTATTGACCTCGCAGAGACCATAGTGATCGTAGACTCGAATTTTTAGTAAATCACCAATTCTCTGCTTAAGTTCGTCACTATAAACTTCACCTGCTGCTATGCCTACTTTAAGGCCCAGTTCGGAAGGATCAATATCGTTCTTTTTCAGATAATCATATAGCCAGAGGTAATAGCTCGGAGTTGCCACGATAGTGTCGACTCCAAAGTCCTTTATAATCTCAACTTGTTTTTCAGTTGGCTGAATGCCCGAGGGTATTACTAGCGCTCCTAGATCTTGTATGGCATACGTATTTAGTGCGGCGCCACTAAAGAGTCCATAGCTCATAATGAACTGGACCTTACTTTCTTCATTAATCCCAAAATTGCGCCAAGCTTTTGAGATATACTTTTTTGTTAACTCTATATCTTTCTTGGTGAGGAATGATACGGTCGGTTTACCTGTTGTGCCTGATGTCGTGTGGACCTCGATAACTTCTTTGCTATCGACTGCTAAATTCGCATAAGGGTAGCTGTCCCTGAGGTCATTCTTGGTGGTCAGCGGGAATTGTGCAAATTCTTCCAGGCTGGCTATTGGACCGAAGTCTTGTAAATTATTTCTATACATCGGCGATTTCCTGGCATGCTCAATAGCACTATTCAGTATCAAGATCATATGCGCATCATCTTGCATGGTATTCGGCCAATCCTTGGTTAAAAATATTTTTTATATCAATTTTGCTCAGTGCCAAAGGGGAATTACTCATGGCAAATCCCATGTTATCCTCGATTAGAGCAATATCAGCAGCGTCGATCATCTTTATATTGTGACTATTTATTAACTTACCGAAGCGAACTTTTATCAAATCATACATACGTTCTTGATCTTGGGGGACAATTATCCCGCAATCCTTGAGCCACTGCAAGAACGCGCCCGTAAACAAAAAGTTGGCATAGCCGTGACTAATCTTATATTTATAGGTCACATAATGTCCCAGAGCATGGGGCAAAAGTACTATTCCTATTTTTTCGGCTAACGCGGCATGAATATCAGCGTACAGTACATCGAGTAGGGAATTGGTTGCGAAGTACTTTTCAAGGTATCCCAAAGCTAAACTCGAGTTCCTCCTTGAAGTAGCTGTCGCAAGCTTGGAAAGCGCCGACTCTACCGCATGTCCGTATATATCGCAGATGCCCGCGCCGATCACCTCTTCGGATAGTTGCGTCAGTATGTGCGTATTAACATACGCCATGTCAGGTAAGATGGTCTCTGAATGGTCGCCAATTTTAAATTCATGGTTATCATACACTGTGAAAGGCGAAACAATTGAGCCTGACCCAAGACGGGTATAGATGGTTAGAAATGTATAGTTTTTTTTAGAATAAAGCCTGCACGCTTTTGCAAAATCTATTACCGAACCACCACCAATTGCCAACAGCAGATCGCAGTCTGATTTGTCTAAATAGTTAACTACTTCGTCTATCTCGGTCTTTTTAGGGTTTGCCTCAATCGTTTTGTGATATAGGTTTTTTATACCCTTTTCTCTCAGAAGTTTTTTCAAGTCAGATAAATAGCCGGAACCAGAAAAACTCTTCTGCCCGGTAAATAGTACTGCGTTTCGATTTTTTAATTCGTAAATATCTATTATTTTGGAGAGATCTGCTTCAAACTCATCTCCTACGTGAATGACATTTTCTAGACCAGTGATTTTCAACTTGTGCATAGTTACATGTTTATTTTTGAAAAATTAATCGAGGTAAGCCAAGTCTATCCCATCCATCGACTTCTTCTGGGCTAAAACCGTTTTCTAGCAATATTTTATCAATCACCGTACCTAAGTGCGATAGAATTTCCAGCTGGTTCTGGAAGGAGGAGGGAGTGACGTTTAAATAACTGTAGAGCTCTTTATTTTGAGTCATGAGAACAGTTGTAAAGCCAGTAAATCGCCTTAACGTTTTTTGCGACAGAAGTATTAGCTCCATAAAGATTCGAAGGCAATCGTAGTAAATCATATTTCGACCAAGCTCATCTTCTTCATTTCGTTTCATTGACTTTCTTAAATCGAGCTCGCCCAATTTAAACTGAAAATTGAGTGTTGCAAACTTATCTTTTAATTCTTCCTCGGTGTAGTTTTTTAGTTCGTTAAGCACCTGCTCAAAATAAGGAGTTCTGGAATATACGCAAACCGCATCATGCCACCAAAATATATGGCATTTTTCTGTCCTTTCTCGCTCCAACCTCTCTGTAGTTACGAAGGAAATCTCAACCTTTCTTTCGCTGCCATCAATCGAAATCATAAAACTATATTCAATGAGAAGATTTTCTTCTACTTCTGCTGCGTAGGGAACAATCACAAAGAGATCAATATCCGAATGGTCGTCATGATGCCCTCGGGAAAATGACCCTGTAATGATTGCCAGATCAATTTTATGTTGGTCATACAGCCGATGAAGAGCCGGTATTTCTTTTAAGGCAGTTTTGAATATCTGATCGTGGGTGTCTTGATTTTTGATCATCAATATTATGATATGCTAATATTTAGAATTATCAAATAAAGTGTACCTGCAGATTAATATCGTAAAAAACGACACTAAAATGCACCTGTAAAAATTATGAACCAGCCATTAAGTGATTCACAAAAATTAATCGAGTTCTTAGAATTTGCCAAGAAGCTGGCTCTCGAAGCGGGCAAAACAATGACCTCCCTAGAAGATTTGGCCGGACCCTTGCCGAATAATCACCAATACATAAATGAGTACGTGGCTGAAGTCATCGAAAAACAGTTAGCTGGAGAAATCGCATCCAAATTTCCTGATCATTCTTTGTTTACGAAGGATGATACGGGAAGTGAGTATGAATGGATATGTGATTATATTGACGGTGCATATGCTTATTCAAAGAAGCATCGAATATCTGTTACATCCGTCGCGCTCGTCCACAAGGGAGTTACTATCGTTGCCGTCGTGTTCGATCCATGGACAGACACTCTCTACTCCGCAATAAAGGGAGCTGGATTTAGAGTAAATGATCAGCTATGTACATCACCTGAATTGTTATCGTATAGGGGATCTCTCGTAGATGTTGAATGGTGGCGAAATGCGCAATACGATGTCGACAGCTGGCTACATACCTTTTCAATAGAAAACGATGTCTACGTTCTGCATATTGGCTCAATCATTCACGCTGCTTGCTTAGTTGCTAAGGGCACTTTTTCAGCAGCTGTACTTGGTAAGTTCATGTCTGGGAAAAACCACGAGATAGCTGCAATCAAGTTGTTAGTTGAAGAAGCGGGCTGCAAGTTGTCAGACCTAAACGGTAACGAGGTCAATAATGTCGGTGATGTCGAAGGGTTAGTCTTCGCCAACCCCGCAATTCATGCAGACTTGATTAAATCTTATGCTCAATTTAAATCTTAAAAGCTACTCCTCGGCTTTGGAAGAATTATTTGCTGGTTTTTTCGACAGCCAAGAACCCGCAGTGGATCATTGGAGACACGTTATCGCCCGGGGCCCGGGAAAGTCATTACTAGGTTTTGATGTCCTAAATAGGGCAATGCATAAATCGGGTCGCTTCTATTTGGTCTCGGCCGTGAAGCGTAGATCTGATTATTCAGAGGTGTTCGCAGGAATGGGCTGCCTAGGGAACGTCATTTACTGCGTCGAAGCCTACCCAACAGGTAGAAGCTCTTATGATATACATAATTTTGGAACTGTTGTTATGCGTCACCGTGCCGATAGCGACTTTGATCCAATACTTTTTGAGCTTGATGCCAAAAAACTCCAGTTAGGTCGGATTAATTACCTACGGATGGGCGATATGCTTTATTGCATTTCACAGGATTCCGCCGTCTTTGATGAACCGCGAATTTCTAAAGAATTTCAAGCATATTGCAAAAATTTATCGGGCGTTTGTTTTCGATACTTGGAAGATTACACGGCAAAGTTTAGGCACATGGCTTTTGTTGAGAGTGATGTTGCAGCTAAAAAAATAGTTGATGAAGTTGCACAATTAACCCGCAATTTTAAGTCATTGTCATACCTCTACTTCGAAGCAGTATCCCTGGCGATCATGTTATATGCAAACGACAAGCATTCAGAAGATCTAAGGGCGAAAGGTGAATTCAATAATAATCTGTATATCGAACTAACCCACCGTTATAAAAAACAGCGTATGGGTGATGCATTTGATTCTTATAGCTTTGCGCCATCATTTGATGAATTAAGAGTATTGTTCGAAGGTATGCGTCATGACAAGCTGTTTGAGTATGCCGAAGATGAGATATACATAGCGATTGCAAACAACATTATTTTTTATTCAGGCACTTGCTTTAATACCCGGCAAGCTATTTTAGGCAATCTATTCTTTGATTTCTGTAGTACAAACAGCAGTCCAGATCTACGAATAAGGCTAGATGAAGCAGTAGCCACACTACTAGCAAGTCATTCATCGAGATTAAAATACGATGTCGTCATGAACTCAACTATCGAAAAAGGCGAATTTGGTATTTGCACTGATATTGGCCAGAATCTCAAAAGGGTTGTTCTTTGTGAGTATAATGATGACAAAACCAGTATGCGTGAAGTTAAAGAAATCTCAGTAAATTTACGCCCGATCACACATTTTGACAGGTTACAGTAATTTTCCACTATGAAAGGCTTTAAAAAAATACCCAGTCACGCAAAGCTCGTCTTTAAGGGCGTCTTGCACGACGTGTATCAATGGCAACAGGTGATGTTTGATGGAAGTACAAGCACCTTCGAAGCACTAAAACGAAAACCATCGGTAACGATTATTGCTTCAACAAAGCAGGGGATGCTTCTGGTAGTCGATGAAGAGCAACCATATAACGGCCGTAATCTTTGCCTACCAGGGGGCATTGCAGAATCAGACGATCTATTGTCCGAAGCTAAGCGTGAGCTTGCGGAAGAAACAGGCTATTTAAGTAATGACTGGCAATACTATGCTATGACCGATGTTCTGAATTACTCGAAGCTGGAATGGGAAAGCTGTTTCTATATTGCCAGGAACTGCAGCCTTCAGACTCAAAAAAAGCTGGACCCAGGTGAGAAAAATAAGGTTCTGTTATGCAGTTTTCAGGAGTTTATTGATATATCTCAAAGTGTAGATTTCTCGAACTCCTTTTTGTCGAATACTATCCAAAGTATTATGGCTGATAGTCAGAGATTGGAAGAGTTCAGAAAAATCCTGTTGGGCTAACTAGTTTTTGTCAACGACGAACTTATGTTTTTTGCCTATAGCCAAGATGTCTCCATCCTGAACTGTTGCGCCAAAGTCTTCGAGCGCAACCTTTTTATCACCAACCCTGACAGCACCTTCCTCAAAAAGTCGCCTTGCTTTTGACTTGCTGTCAACAACACCTAGCTCTACTAGAGATGTTAAAATGTCGGTTTTGCTGTTTATTTTTACAGATCCAAGATGTTCGGAAACTTCTCCTCGACTTACTTCCGAGAGCCATGTCTTCTGCGTGCTCTCGGCCTCCTCTTGTCCGTGATACATTTTGACTATTTCAGACGCAAGTCGAAGCTTTATATCGCGTGGATTGGCACCCGAATTGAGGTTCGAACCAATTCCTTGAATTTCACTTAAACTTAAACGAGTACAGTCAATAAAGCACTGCATGATTCCCGAGTCAGGTAATTGCATCACTTTGTAGAACATTTCTTTGGCACCCTCATTGAGTCCTATACCGGTTCCAAGGCTTTTACTCATGAGCTTCTCGCCAGTTTCTGGGTTTTCTAACAAGGTAGTCGTAATTACAAACTTCTCTTTATTTTTATAACGCTTGACTAGTGTTCTGCCGGCAAGCATGTTAAATGTTTGATCTGTACCACCTATCTCAGCGTCAACATTCATAGCAACCGAGTCATATCCCTGCATAAGTGGGTAGAAAAATTCATGTACAAACAGGGGTTTTTGCTCGGCGATCCTTTTTTGAAAGGCATCACGCTCAAGCATTTGTTGAACGGTAAAATTCGCGGCAAGCTCAACACTGTCTTTAAACGTCAGTTTCGAGAGCCATTCAGAGTTAAACTTAAACTCGATTTTATTTTCTTGGTTATCGAAGTCCAGTATTTTGCTAATCTGTTTTTTAAATGATTTGAGGTTTGCCTTAACTTCCTCAGCCGATAACTGAACACGCATCGAACTCTTGTCGCTGGGGTCACCAATCATGGCCGTGAAATCACCTACTAATACGATAATTTTATGGCCCATTTTATGTAGTCGTTCTAGTATGAGATAGTTGGTTGAATGTCCGAGGTGTACATAGTCGGCAGTCGGATCAATACCCATATAAAAGGAAAGTTGCTTACCGCTCTTCAAAGCACTCTTTAGTGCTGGAAGCGAAGGATATACAACAGCCACCGAACGAGTCGTTACCTCATCTATAACATCATCGTCAGTATTAATTCTCATCGCTAGCTCTTCCTTTTACGTTTCGAGATATATTATCCTATATTTTATAGTTATATACCAAATAACTCTCCGTATAAAAATCGGTTGTTAGTTATCAAGACATGCTACACATAATCTATTTCATTTGTTTGAAATAGCTACCGCTTTCCGTGTTCCGGTCCATGTAGTTGGTGTACCAGCTGTAATTTGTGCCCAGAAGCTTGGCGGCCAATTCTATGCCGAGTTCGGCAGTCTTATGGTCATCATCAAAATTAGGATTGAGCTCAACCACATCGAGCCCGACCACATTGCATTTACGGCCGATATATTCGGTGATGGCAGCAATTTCTCGATATGTCAGGCCGCCACGGTTTGGAATACCAACGCCAGGCGCATAGACACTATCAATGACATCCAGATCCAGGCTGACCCAGATGTTGCCAACTCGCTCTGCAAGTTCATCAATCATCTTGAGCAGGGGACCAAGGCCAGTCGCCAGCACGTCTAGCATAGTGAAGCATTTGAGGTTTTCCCGAGCAATCAGCTCTTCTTCACCCTTGTCCAGGTCGCTGGCACCGATGTGCAGCAGATTATTCTTGTCTAATTTGGCGCCTGGGCCGTAGGTGTTAACCAGTTCGTCGGGCCCAAAGCCCATCAGTGACGCCACGTGCATACCGTGTATGTTGTGACTAATGCTGGTTTCGGGTGTGTTCATATCACCGTGTGCATCGATGTAAATCAGACCGAGCTTGCCGTCCAGTGCCTTGGCTGCACCACTGAAGACGCCGAGATTAATGGAATGGTCACCGCCCAGCGCCAACAGTTTATTACCGGCTCGTAGAGCTTCTTCGGTCTTTTGGGCGGCAACTTCATTAACCCGAGTAATTTCGGCTGCGTAAGGGAACAGGGGATTGCCCTGATCCAATTGTTCGCGCGGCTGACACTCAATATCCCCAGCGTCCTCGACAGTTAAGCCGGCATGTTGCAGTTTTTGAACGATCTGACGGTCCCGAAAAGCCTTCGGTCCAATAGTGACACCCAGGCTCTCGGCCCCTAGATCAAGCGGAACCCCTAGAATTATTGTTTTCATGATCTCCAGTATAGCAGTGCAAAACATATCACGCTTAAGCTATTGACTTTATTACAATTTGTGAAATAATTATGTCTTATGTCAATGATTGATATGCCGGGCTATGCCTTTATGCCCGAAGATAGAATAGGCGCTGTCTTTGAACGAGCCGCACGGATTGGTGACAGCCGTGAAAACCTCCATGCTCCAGTTTTAGAGCAGGGGGCTATTTTGCGACCCAGTATCCTTGGTGACGCCCAAGATATGCCTCCCATAGCAGCAGAGGTGGTTGTGCGTAATTATGCAGAATCTGTTGTAGTCGGTCTCAACCTTGATCCGGGCATTGCTGAATTTGTTGGGCGACCAGTTCAAGGATGGGATGGGCACAATGTTTTCAGTAATTTTGGTGATGCTGATAGTACTGAAGGTGGCTATGCAGGCTTTGAGGCTGTCATGCACCCCGATGGTACTTCGGCTTTCATTGCAGTCGGACCGAGCGGTAATCGTCGCTTATTAACCGGGGTTACGCACGATGAGGTATACAGCTTTGCGGGAACCTGCATTGGCGCGGTAAGCTATCATCGATCAAAGCTAGAGCATGCTGCCCACCTGGCAACACAAGCTGAGCTCTACCCTTAAACTGTCTGGCAGCTCTTGACCTAGCTATTAGCACTCAGGTATTATGAGTGCTAGAAATCGATGCTATACTACACAACTGGCACCGATGAAAACTGTTAAAAGGAGGATTTATGAGCGTACCTATCCAACCATTGGCTGACTTTGTTGTCGCAAAAGCCGAGGCTGCCGAGAGCAAAACGGCGAGCGGTTTATACATACCTGAAAAGGCTGCCGAAAAGCCCAAAATTGCAACCGTGCTCGCGGTTGGCCCTGGCGTTAAAGAGATCAAGGCCGGCGACAAAATTGTCTACGGTGGCTACAGCAATGACGAGATCAAGCTGAGCGGGGAAGAGTATTTACTGATCAAACAAGAGAATGTCTACGGAATTGTTAAATAAGATCTTTAGGGAGTATTAAGCTATGGCAAAAAAAGTATTTTATGAAGAAGAAGCACGACGACGCGTACTCGAAGGCGCCAAAATTTTATACGACGCAGTCAAGACAACCATGGGCCCAAAGGGTCGCAATGTGATTATTAGTAAAGCTTATGGCGCGCCAACCGTCACGCATGACGGCGTCACGGTGGCTAAGGGCGTTGAATTGGCTGATGTTGATGATGAAACCCTAGGCTACAAAGTCGGTGCCGAACTCATTAAAGAAGCGGCCAGCAAGATGAATGATGTGGCTGGTGATGGCACAACTACGGTGACTGTTTTGACCTATCACATTCTGCACGAAGCCAATAAGCTGATTACTGCTGGTCATAATCCAATGTTGCTCAGAAAAGGCCTCGAAGCTGCTGCTCAAGACGTTATCTCCCACATCATCGCCATGAGCGAAGATATCAAGAGCGACAAGAAGCGCGTGGCTGAAGTTGCCACCATTAGTGCCAGCGATGCCGCCATTGGTGAACTGATTGCCGATGTTATCGACAAAGTCGGTAAAGACGGCGTTGTGACGGTAGAAGAGGGCCAGGGCATTGAGATGGAGAGCGAAGTCGTTGAAGGCTTTACGCTCGATCGCGGTTTTGTCAGCCCCTACATGGTTAGTGACCCTGCGCGTATGGAGGCAATTGCCGACAGACCAGCCGTCGTCATCACCGACCGCAAGCTTGGATCCATCCAAGAATTCTTGCCACTACTTGAAAAGATCGCCGCCGCCGGCAAAAAAGACTTGGTACTTATTGCCGAAGATGTTGAAGGTGAAGCACTCGGCACACTTATCTTGAATAAATTAAAGGGTGTGTTTAACACGATTGCCGTCAAAGCTCCTGCCTACGGTGACCGCCGTAAGGATATCTTGCAAGACATTGCCGTCTTAACCGGAGCCGAAGTCATTACCGAAGACCGGGGCATGACGTTTGAAAATGTTGAGTTGGATGTTGTTGGCTCGGCCCGCAAGGTGATTGTCGATAAAGATAACACCACTATTATTGAAGGTGGTGGTTCAGCCGCAGCAGTCAAAACCCGGATTGAACAAATTACTGCTCAGATTGCCGCGGTGACTAGCGAGTACGATAAAGAACACCTAGAAAAACGCCGTGCTGCGTTATCTGGCAAAGTTGCCGTCATTAAAGTCGGTGGTGCAACCGAAACCGAAATTGAAGAGAAAAAATTCCGGGTTGATGACGCCGTTGCAGCCGTCAAAGCAGCGTTAGATGAAGGTATTGTGCCCGGCGGTGGCGTCAGCCTGATCAATGCCAGCAGCGCCATAACTGTTGCAAGTAGCGACGACGCTTCGGTTGCAGCCGGTAAGACCATCTTAAAAGCAGCGCTTGAACAGCCATTCCGTATTTTGCTGACAAACGCTGGACTAAACGCCGATGAATGGCTGCCACAGGTTAAGGGCGCCAAAGCTGGGCAGGGTATCAATGTCAGCCATCCCGATAAGCTTGTTGATTTGAAATCAGTTGGCGTGATTGATCCAGCCCGTGTAACACGCATTGCTCTAGAAAGCGCCGCCTCAATTGCAGGCACGGCTATGACGATGGGTGCGTTAGTTGTTGAGATCCCTGAGAAAAAAGAAGCCGCGGCCCCCGACATGGGCGGCATGGGCATGATGTAGCCAGATCAAGTAAGAGTTCTGAGATTCTGAATAACTGTGCTGTTGCTCGACCTGTTAAGTAGTGGCTTCAGGCGGCTTAACAACAAATCTTCCGATTGCGTACCTGACATCATTAATCCCTAAAAGACTGGCACTGAGCTGGCGCAATTCGCCATTTGCTTTGGCTTGGCGCAGATAGCCAACTGCCTCAACGACTTGCTCGGCTGCCTGGGGATCAACACCTTCACTTGGCACAAATATCCCAGCAGAGTCTATAGTCCCTACAGGGTATCTAGTGCCCGGACGAGCCTCACCGGTCTGCGGATCTGGCATTGCAAGAGTCAACGAGACCTCTTCTCGCGGTATCTCGGCATCACCGATGTTAACTACTGTCGGAAGATACATTCTATCCAGCAGATCTGTCCCTTCTAATTGCTGGGGCCTGCCACCACGTTGGCTAGCTTGGGCTTGGCCTAAAATTGCCGTCACTGCACCAGACTCAAATAGACCAGCGCTAATTTCTCGTTGCATGTGCTGTAGTAATAATCGCTGCATCTCAATATTTTGGTCTGGGAGATGGCTTTCTGGCTGGAATGGGCTAGGTGTTTCAGGCATTTTGTTTTAGCTTTACTATTATTTAGTATAGCATAAACAGTTTCATTGGTCAAGCTAAGGGATTGAAATTGGGACGATAATGTGCTATGGTTATGCTATTAGATTTTGGGAAGCAAACCTATGGCCAGACAACAGAGTGCAGATAACCGGCTAAATAACCTCCCACCAGAGGTGAACAATTATTACGAAACAGAAAGTCGTGATAAAGCAAGCATGGCTTGGCTTATTGGCTTGACCTCTTTAG
This sequence comes from Candidatus Saccharimonadota bacterium, assembly GCA_018499905.2. GTDB lineage: Bacteria > Patescibacteriota > Saccharimonadia > Saccharimonadales > AQU-01 > AQU-01. The sequence goes on from JAHBAU020000040.1 coordinate 24,751, forward strand.
TTGTGACTGTTGGCCTGGCACTCGGCGTCTTTTTTGGCGGTCGCTGGGCATATCGCCAAGTTCGCAACAACGATAACCCAACTGTGGCCACCGAAAGCCAGAGTGAAGGTATTACTTCTTCTACTAACACCGAGCAGGAGGCCAGCCCAGCGCCAACGCCGGCACCTGAACCGACTCCTACACCAGCTCCTACACCGGCGCCGACTCCTGAACCAGCACCAACGCCCACTCCTCAGCCGACCCCAGCTCCTACTCCTCAGCCAACGCCAACACCGCAGCCGACACCTACGCCAGCCCCCACTCCAGCACCGGCTGTCGCTTCATCGACAACTTCGAAAACTCTGACAAATACCGGTCCGGCCGACACTATTGCCATTTTTACAGCTACCACCATACTCGCCGCTGCAGCTCATGCGGCTTATACCAAGCACAAATTGGTCAAGAATTAATCCACCTGCGTTTTAAGAACCCCGATTAGCCGGGGTCCTTAAGCCTCGGGCTTAATCTTGGTTTGTTGGCTGGTCTTTTTGGGTGAAGTAGTTGATCTCGTTCACGACGTCGAGTAACGCTTGGGCGCGGACTTTTTCATCTTCAATTTCTTGAGCGGCCTCGTAAGCGCTGTTAATCAGGCTCTTATCATCTGAGGCTTGGATCATCATCATAAATGTTCGGAAGCGGTCTTCGGCACTTTGCTCAAGATGGCCAACCAGCGGGGTGAGCTGTTGTAAAGCCTGCTGTTTGAGCATCAAAAGGTCATCAGCTGCCGGGGCTGGCGTGGGGGCAACAGGAGTATCCGTGGCAGGCGTATCGGCTGGCTCGTCATGCGCACTAACTAAGCTGTCGAGCGCGGCGGCTTCGTCAGCCGGAGCAGCGGCATCGTCATTAGTACCTGGAACGCTCGGCAAATAACTTGGAGCTTCGGAGGTCATGGCCACTTGATCAGTTGAAGCGACATCAAAAGCTGGTGCGGTCGTCTGACCTTGATCCGTCTGTGCCGTATTGTCGTTGCTGTTAGTCCCAAACATGTCCACCCCCAAGCAACCAGCGGTTGCGATTATCGTTAACTATTAGCATGTCTCAATAACCATGGTACCGGTAATTGATTATGGTTAGATTCTAGCCTGTTTCGTGATTTATTGCTATAGCCCCGCTGCACTAATCGGCTTGATTGCACTCCCAGTAACGCCACCCTATACTACAGACAATGTTAGATGACCTGAAATACATTCATCACAAGGATGCCGAGGATGCTTTGGGGCTGGCCGGAAAGCAGTGGCAGCAGTTACTGCATGACTTTTCGGTTGAGCTGCCTAAGCGTGCATACACCAATGTAGTGCACAGTGGTATGGGTGGAACGGCTGCCTGGGCGCTACTTGCCAAACAGTGGCCCGGTTTCAGTCTGCCATTTGAAGTGGTGCAGGATTACGACGTCCCCGGGTATGTATCGGCGCAAACCCTGTTTATTGCCGCCAGTTATTCTGGCAACACCGAGGAAACCCTGTCCGCCCTTCGTCAGGCAGAGGGACGGGGTGCAGCAATTGTGGTTATGACCAGCGGCGGTCAACTCCTGACCATTGCCCGTGAAAAGGGATATCCGCTGATTGAGCTGCCAAAGATTGCTCGTCCTCGGTTTGGCACACTATATGGATTAAAGGCGCTCATCAGTGTTGGCCAGGCTGCTCACGTACTCCAGGACGCTTCTGCCATGACCGAATTCTCACAGCTTTCCGACTTTTTACAAGATCAGTGCAGCCAGTGGTCCCCAGATGTGCCGACCGCAAAAAACCTTGCCAAACAGATTGCCCATGAGATTATGGGACGAACGGCAGTCATGTATAGTGGCCCGCTGTTGCAAGCGGCTGCCCATAAGTGGAAATTAGCAATTAATGAGAACGCACATAATCTGGCGTGGGAGGGAACGCTGCCCGAATTTAGCCATAATGAATTCACCGGCTGGACCTCGCACCCGCTTGATAAGCCATTTGCCGTCTTGTTTTTGCAATCATCTCTCGATAACGACCGAGTACAAAAACGATATGACATCAGTGAGCGTTTGTTGAGCGGACGCTGGCCAGCCCCAGAGCATATTGAAGCCGCTGGTAAGACGCTCGCTGAGCAGCTGTTATGGACCACTGTTTTGGGCGATTTTGTCAGCATCTACTTGGCGCTGCTTAATGGTCGAAACCCGATAGATCCAAGCGCGCATGATATTGTTGAGAAGTTAAAGAAAGAAATGGGAGAGTACCATGGCTGATACAAACAACGCACCAACGTTTGATCCAAAGGATTTTTCTAATGAACCGTATGTAAAGCGCGTCGAAAAGCCATGGGGGTATGAACTGCATTGGGTTCGAGAAGATGCGCCGTATATGGGCAAAATTGAGCACGTAGATGCCGGCAAGCGCATGAGCCTGCAAATTCATGACGAGAAAAGCGAAAGTTGGTTTTTGATGAGCGGTCGCGCCGCTGTGATTTGGGAAAACAACAAGGGCGAACTGATAGAGACTGAATTGAAGCCTGGTTTTGGTTATACGACCAAAGTAGGCCAAAAGCACCGATTAAAGGCAATTACCGATTGTGACATTATAGAAGTTTCTACCCCAGAAAAGGGTACCACCTGGCGGCTTGAAGACGATTACAGCCGACCGGATGAAACTCCAGAACAGCGCCAAAAAGAACGAGCTTAGTCGTTTGTGTAAGCATTTTCACTTTAACTTTGACTAAAAATGTTGTTAAATAGTCGGTAATTTATGGCCGACACCACTGTTATCTCTGAATTAGGTACCATTTTGTCGTTCTGGGCGCACCCAGATGATGAAACGTTTTCGTGTGCTGGCATTATGGCGGCGGCAGTTAAAAATGGACAGCGTGTGGTGTGCGTCACGGCAACCAGAGGCGAGAAGGGAGTCCAGGATGAATTGCGCTGGCCGGCCGAACGCCTAGCCGACATAAGATCGCAGGAATTAATGAATGCGCTCCGCATTCTTGGCGTCAAAGAGCATCACTTTCTTCAGTATGCCGATGGCGAATGTCATAAAGTACCGCTTGAAGAGGGTACCGCTATTGCGAGGCAGTTTATTGACGACATTCAGCCGGACAGTATTCTAACTTTTGCCAGCGATGGCATGACCGGGCATTTGGACCATCAAAGTGTCTCGGCCTGGGTGCAGGCAGCGGTTAAAGACTTAGCCGAACCACCACGTGTTTTTTACTGCGCCCCACTTCGATCAGTGTATGAGCAATACATGAAAGAGCTGGATGAGCAATTTAACATATTCTTTAATGTCAAAGAGCCCCGGCTGGTTGAACCTAGTGATTGTGACCTCTGTTTTTCATGCGACAACGAACTGTGCGCACTCAAATGTGCCGCCCTGAAAGCCATGCCCTCACAAACTGAAGCCCTACTTAAGGCCACCACACCCAACCAGCAGCGCGGCATGCTCAGCATAGAAAGTTTCTCATCTAAACCGGCGTAACCGGTATACTACAAGGTAACAATGGTTAAATTATCTTTCAGTGCCAACACCTACGTGAAGGCCCTCATCACCAGCAGCTTGGCAAGCGCGATCATCTATTGGGTTGGATCACAAGCCTACGACGATTACTACCTGGGCTTTATGAACTGGAACCTCTTTTTGGCCTGGCTGCCCTTATTGTTTGCCTGGTTATTGGAACGCCACTTGCAGCACGAATCATGGGTAAGCTGGCAGGGTATTGCTTTCAGCTTTTTGTGGCTGGGTTTTTTGCCCAATAGTTTTTACATTGCGAGCGACCTGGTACACATTAGGGGTACTACTGCTGATATCGCTCTATTTTATGTCGTCACGCTCGCCTCTTTCACTATCAGCGGTTTGCTACTTGGATATAGCAGCCTGTACGTTGTCCATCGTCAATTACTCAAACGATTTCGCGTTCAAACGGCGCATCTGCTAGTCTCTGCGGTACTACTGCTGAGTAGCTTTGCCATTTATCTTGGGCGGTATCTGCGTTGGAACACCTGGGATGTCTTAATCAATCCGGCCGGCCTGATATTCGATGTGTCAGACCGATTTGCCAACCCAACGGCGCATAGCCGGACCTTTCAGGTAACACTATTGTTTTTTTCACTGCTCGGTTCGCTGTATATGATCATCTGGCAAGTGCTTGAATCGGTGCGTCCGACCCGCCGCTAATCTGTTACACTACATATATGACAGATAAGAAGTCTTTCGAAACGATTGTGGCCGCAACCTGTAAAGAATTGTTTGCAGTTGATACGCCCGTCGAACTCACTCGGCCCGATCCGCAGTTTGGCGACTACGCGACCAATGTGGCTTTGCGATTGGCAAAAGAGCTCAGTAAGCCACCGCGAGAAATTGCTGATTTAGTTGCCAAGTCTCTCCGTGAAAAGTCCGAGTTTTCACAGGTTGATGTCGCCGGCCCGGGGTTTATTAACTTGCGCCTGAGCAATGCCCAGCTTTTGTCTCTCGTATCTGCCGAACCTGCTCAAGTTCTTGCCGGTAAAACGGTAGTAGCAGAGTACTCCGATCCTAATCCATTCAAAGTACTGCATGCTGGCCATTTATACACTTCTGTCGTGGGTGATGCCATTGCCAATTTGTTAGAACGCGTCGGTGCCACCGTACACCGAGTCAACTTTGGCGGTGATGTCGGGCTGCATGTGGGAAAAACCATGTGGGCAATCATTCAAAAACTAGGCGGTGAATTGCCAGATAAAATTCGTGAAATTCCAGAAGATGAACTGATTCAATGGATGAGCAATTGTTATGTGGTGGGTACTAATGCCTATGAAGAAGACGAATCCGCCAAGCAGGCAATCATCGAGCTAAACAAAAAAATCTACAAAATTCATGAAGCCAATGATCATGAATCCAACCTTGCCAAGCTGTATTGGCTCTGTCGAGAATGGAATTATAGCGTCTACTTTGCATCATTTTATGAGTCAATTGGGACGAGCTTTGAGAAATATTACCCAGAAAGCGTGACGGCACCCGTAGGCCTGCAGACCGTCAAGGAGCAGCTAGCTAAAGGCGTCTATACCGAGAGTAATGGCGCCGTCGTATTTGATGGTGAAAAGTACGGCCTGCACACACGAGTATTCATTAATTCGGAGGGGTTGCCGACATATGAAGCTGAGGATGTTGGTCTGATAATCAAGAAGGATGAAGACTACCATTTTGATCTATCAGTAGTGATTACCGGGAATGAAATCGTTGAATACATGAAAGTTGTTCTCAAGAGTGTGGAGCAGTTTGCGCCCGAACTCGTTCAGCGCACCCGGCATGTGCCTCACGGCATGGTCAAGCTTGAGGGCGGCACCAAGATGAGCAGCCGGAAAGGCAACATTTTACGGGCTACCGATGTTTTAGAGGCAGCCGCCGACGCCAACAAAGAAGCTACCGGCCACAACGATTACGAAGTTGAGCTTGGCGCTGTTAAATATGCCTTCCTCAAAAACCGCATAGGTGGCGATTTAATCTATAATCCCAAGGAGTCGGTCAGTCTTGATGGTAACAGCGGGCCGTATCTACAGTATGCCCATGCCAGGGCGCGCAGCATTTTGGCCAAAAAGCCTGCGGGCGGTGAAGAGCCTCACGACCTCGATGCTGCAGAAAGACAGCTTGTCGGTAAATTATCGGCCTTGAACGAAACAATTGAACTAGCCGTCGCTGAGCTCATGCCGCATCACATCTGCAACTATTTATATGAACTAGCGCAGGAATTTAACCGTTTTTATGAACACAACCGGGTAATTGATGATCCTCGTGAAGCTACTCGATTATGGCTGGTAGCTAATTATGCAGATGCCCTGAAACAAGGGCTTGCCACTTTAGGGATACATGCCCCTGATCATATGTAGCCGCCTTCACTAATGTCGCTTGCTCTCTAGCTTACTCAGTTGATTTTTGCGACGGGTGTATAATCAGCCTATAAATAGGAGGGTTTTACTATGTTCGTTACAGCAAAAATACTTAAGCGAAAAGATGCCGCCTCGGTAGTGGTTGCCGTTATTATCGCGATGGTCGTTACGCCAATGCTCGCGTCTTTGACGGCGAAGCTTTCCGGCAGTTTAAGCGGCGTTGGCAATGATGAGTACGTCATGTACGCCTTGCCAGAAGCGACCTTTAATGCGCAGTATGTACAGCCGGTTGTTTCGGTGCTTTTGCAGCTTTTGTTACTTGAATTACTACTGTGGTTGTATGTAACTGTCATGGCATCAGCCAAAAAGAAATAGAGGGCAGGCTTGGTAAAAAGAGTTCAGCAGATTAATCCAACACTAACCGATCAACAGAAATCGGTACTGTTTGATAAAGGAACCGAAGCGCCCTTTAGCGGGCAATTCCTGAAGCACGCCGAGAACGGAACCTACACTTGTGCTAACTGCGGGAGCGAGCTGTTCCCCAGCGGCGCAAAATACGAATCTGATATACCGGGTCTGGCCGGATGGCCAAGTTTTGCCGATACGGTCAATAATCAAGCGATAAGTCTACAGCCGGATACCTCATATGGCATGAACCGCGTTGAGGCTGTTTGTGCGACATGTGGCGGGCATCTTGGCCATTTATTCGACGATGAATCATCGCCAACCGGCCAGCATTACTGTATTAGTTCAGCGAGTTTGGGCTTTAAAAAGGGATCAAAAAGTGAAGCTTCATAGTCGGGCTAAAACTATTGAGATTGAACTTGTTGGGCTAGAAAAACTGTTTGCGCTTAAAAGCCGTTTAGTGATACCGCGTGATAGTATTACAAAAATCACCTGGGAATCAGATTGGGTACTAGGCAACGGAGCTTTCTGGTGGCGACTTGGCGGCAGCTACATGCCAGGTATCTTAATGGCTGGCAGATACTATAACAGGGGTACTTGGCTGTTTGCGTACGTTAGGCGGCCTTATGGGCTGGCGAGCATTCGGGCCAAGAAAGTACTGGTTATAAAGACTAATGCCCATTATTCAATACTTGCGTTGAGCTGTGATGAAGCAACTGCGCGCACACTTACCAAGAGTTAGGCGTGCTTGGCACCCCAATCGGCCATCGCTTTTAAGATTGGCAAAAAATCACGACCTCTCTCGGTCAGTGTATATTCGACCCGGGGAGGGGACTCGGCAAAATGTTTTTTGGTGACAATTTTGTGCAGCTCTAAATCATCTAAGCGTTGAGATAGTGATCTGGGGCTAATAGTCTCAAGTGATTTTTCGAGTTCGGTAAAACGCTTCGGCCCGTCTGTTAAATCACGCAAAATAAGAGCAGTCCACTTGTTGCCAAGCACCTGCAGACAGCTGCTTAAACAGCCCTCGGTTTGCTCAATTGCGTTCGCGTTCATCTGAAAAAATACCTTATTTGCTACTAGTATTGTATTTAATACTTTACAAAGTATAGTATTACAAGTTATTATTACTATACAAAGTATATCATAAATAAGTAGGAGTAAAAGACTATCATGTCATACGACCAAATTGTATCTGACGATCAACTTGAAGCGACCGTCAAATCATTAAACGCTAACGGCTTCGAGGCAGTAGTGGTAGCCACAGCCGAAGAGGCAAAGAACGCAGTTCTAAAAACCATCCCGACAGGCAGTGAAGTCTTCACCGCAACCTCAGTAACCCTCGGCGAGACAGGTCTAGACATCGCTTTGAACGAGCAGCCTTACGAATCGGTCCGGGCAAAATTTATGCCACTGTACGGCCAGGCAGATAAAGCAGTTGAGATGCGCCGCATCGGTTCGGCCGCCGATTATAGTGTTGGCAGCGCCGCCGCCGTTACCGAAGATGGCAAAATTCTGGTCGCATCACGAACCGGCAGCCAATTACCAAACGAAGTATATGGAGCTACTCACGTCATCTTCGTCGTTGGCGCAAATAAAATCGTCAAAGATATGGCCGAAGGTATTAAGCGCATTGAAGACCATGTGGTGCCACAGGAAGACCTTCGGGCTCAAGAAGCTTACGGTGTCGGCACGTCATTTAACAAGCTCTTGGTATTCAATAAAGAAGACCCGGGCCGCGTTAAGGTGTTTATCGTCAAAGAGAAGCTTGGCTTCTAGATATCACGCCGCCAGGGTATACTAGGGCACATGAAACAAGCTGATCGTGTGCCCACTAAGTTATTGTGGATGGATCTGGAATATACCGACTTTGATTATCCACGCAGTTTAATGCTTGAGGTGTCGGTTGAGATTACTGACTTTACCTTTCAGACGGTTGCTAGTTATGAAGCTCGCATCAAAAATAATCCCAAAAAACTTGTTGAACGAATGGCGCTGAATACTTTTTGGCAGGATTATCCTGCCAACCGCGAAGATTTTGTGAGAAATAACGACCGAGGTAAGGATATTAGTGTTGTTGAAGAAGAGCTGGTAGCGCTGATTGATAAGCATTTTGGTGATGAGCCAGCCATCCTTGCCGGCAACTCCATCCATTCCGACCGCAATGTCATCAAAGTCCATTGGCCAACGCTTGATCTCAAACTGCATTACCGCATGCTTGATGTCAGTAGCTTAAAGATACTTATGCAGGCCAAGTATGGTGTGATGTACGAAAAGAAAAACGTGCACAGGGCTTTTGATGATATTCAGGCCAGCATCGCCGAGCTGCAGTTTTACTTGGATTGGTTCAAGAAGTCTTAGGGGCTGAAGATTGCGCGTCACCTTTCACCTGGCGACGATTCACATACAGCATGACCATGGAACCACTGGCTATAATACTCAGTATCGCCAGGGTGATATTGACGACTGGATTATCTGAATCCTGTAACTGATCACTGTTCTCAATGCCGGCCATTGCCGAGATGATAATCATCAAAGCCAGCAACAAAAAGACTCCCTTTATGATGAACCATTGGCCGCCGCCTTTTAATAACTGGTAGGAGCGATTCAGTGTTCTTTTGATTGGAAGTTCAGGCTCAAAAAAGGCCACGAATGGCGCTAGTGAAAACCGAAGTAAACCAATTATTGCCCAGACAGCGCCGCCAAGACTAAAGACCGTTAGCATCATTGAGGCCGAGCTACTGCGCAGCGCAAACAGTAACCCAAGTATCAGTAGTAGTATCAGCGGCCCATAAACCGCCAGTCCCATTAGTAGACAAGCAAGTGCCACCCTGGGTAGTTTGACAAAGCTTTGTTTAATTGTTTTTAAGATAGCGCTTTTTTGATGGTGTATGCCGTCAAATAGTGTTTGGGCCTGCACGACCAAAACAATCCCAGAGCCATAGACTCCTAGGGCGCTGAATATAATCAGGACAACAATCAAACCGAATACTCCCATTGCACTCATCAGCCCGTAGGCGAGCGGTATCGTCAGGACAATGAGTCCGATGAATAGCAGGTAACTAGCAATAGTAGTAACTATGAATGCCTGCCAGTTGTGACGCAGCGCCTTAAATGTGTCGATTACAGCCCGAAACACCCGGTATTTCTGTGGGGCTGCACTAATTGGGCTTATTTGCTCATTAACTGCGGGGTTCGTGGTAGTACTTTCCCCTGGAACTTGATCAATGGCTTGGGCACCGAGTGCGTTAGTGGCCGGAAAGCTTTGAGGCATAGCACTTGAGGCGGCTTGCTGAAAAGCGCTATCAACATAGGATGGTGGCCAGCCTGACTGTAAAGCTGAATCACGAATTTGCTGATCGGTGAAGCCTTGACGCCTGTGTTGGTCAATATAATCAATGAGTGGTTTTATTGATGGATCCATAAATGACATATTACTTTATTGTTAGCTTGTTTAATACTTTAGATTTCTGCAAGTTTAAATGGGTGATTCGGCTTGGCCTTTCGGGCCAACCTGAGGCTTGTTGGAGGGATTCGACCTTTTGCTTCGCAAAACCGCACGCTTCGACCAAGGTCGAATCTAGCGGCTTCGGGCGGCTGAGCCCACAGGGCTCACCGTTCGAATCCCTCGCCTAATCCGAACACAATAAAAGGACCCTAGGTAGGGTCCTTTTATTATGGCGGAGAGGGAGGGATTCGAACCCTCGGAACCGTTGCCGGCTCACTTGTTTTCGAGACAAGCCAGTTCAACCACTCCTGCACCTCTCCACATAAGAAACTATTTTAACAGATTAGCCGCTCTAAGATTTATTCACCGCTAAAGATGAACGTAATATGAGTAATCTCTGACGATCAAATAAGTTATGTACCCAGCCAAAGGGTGTCACGTATAGTGTCTTTTAAGTGGGCAGACTAGATTTAAACATTGATATTGCCGGAAGCTTCGAACAATACCGAGCTTTGATGGACGACCCCGGAACTCGATCCCTCAGTATGGAGTTCGAGGGTTTAGGTTATGATGACTTCGCGAAAGCCGTTGGTGATGAACGCACTGCCGTCGTGAACGTGCCTTCGTATCCTGAAACCTATATACCACTCGCCATCCCGATTGAACATTTACCTTGGTATAACCAGCCGTATTTTGAACAGTTTATTTCGCCAGGAGGAGCAGTCTATTATTACAATAACCAACCGCCGCTCTTAGACGAACAACCGGAAGCTTATATGAGTGCTATGGCTCCGGTCACTGAACAAGTGCGGCAAACGGGGGGCCTACTCACGACCGACCATTCACATCTGGACAAACCAGTCTTGGATCGTGATATAGCCTATCTTGCTGCGGCAGCGAATATGAAACCCAAGGATGTGGTCGCGCAGGCAAACCCACCGGCACAGCATTATATGTATGCACGGCAGCTGCTACACCGCAATCGAATCCCCCCTCGTCACACAGAAATTGATCTATATGAAGAGTACGTTGCCGCTGGAGAACGAGGCGCTTGGTCAAGTGAGAGAGCGGAGCTGCAACGCGAGATCACTGGCGGGGAAGCCGAACAAATATGGGAGTACTATTATCAAGCTTTTTCCCAACACAATGCCGTAGATCCTATTTTGGCCAGCTTTACGCACGACCAGTTCGTAGAAATCTTAGACAGCCCCCAGTTTCACAAGTTTGTGTACAGAGAGAAAGGTGCTGTTGCCAACGTCCTGCTTATAGCCGATATACGTCTGTGTCCATGGATGAACCAAGCCTACTATGAACACCATTACCCCTCGGCCTATCAAACAGGAAACATATATTATTCGCCCGGTGTCGTGAGTGACCCTGAAACCAATACTCCCGGGAAAAGCCTCATGACCATGGGGCTGCTTATAAAAACGTTTTGTCAGGCAGAAATTGAACCGGTCATTACATTTGTTTGTGATGAGGTAAGCAATACACAAGTCCCTAAGCTAACCGAGCACTCCGTCAATCGCACCGGCGTACTTACGACTGATCTTAGTCATCCCGATGCCTTGCACGTCATCAGAGGGTTCAGTTTTAAATAGTGTTCTTGATACCGGCAGTGTAACAGTATATTTTCGAAGGAACTTTTCTGGTCGCAAGAATTGCTTCGCAGCTCTCAAGCCTGGTATTCCAAGATCTTGTTCGAAGTTCAAAAGCTCATGGCCCAGCTGTTGCAGTTCGCGTGCCACGCAATTAAGTAAGTAATGATAGATGCCTCTTAGTCGCGTGTCTGCTTTCCAGAAATGCGCCAAAACAGGGTGCGCATCGTGTAATTCGCAAATAATAAAAGCACGTAACTTTTTATCCACTCTTATGCCATACGCAACCAAGTCATATGATTCAAAATTATTCAACAGCCTGGTGATTGCATCTTTTTCATTTGCCGCATCATTCGTAATCTTAAGGTCTTCTCGATCATGAAAGATGTGTAGAATTTCAACTTTTGTTTGTTCGTTACTCAGATCAAGCTCAATAAAACTACTGGTCGGGCCTAGCTCCCGCTTAAATCGATTGACCAGCTCTCTCGTGTGCGCCTGAGGACGACCAACGAGTTGCGCAAGTTTCTGCAACGAAAGAATGTAATCATTGTTATCTTGGTCTTCAGTAATGATAAATTGATCTGCTTCCTGAAGTTTCAGTGCAATTTCTTCGGGTATAAGCTTAAGGTTCGGCAAGAAACCGGAATGTTTCGCCTGGCCCAACAGGGTTTGGGCCGTATATACCGGGTGTCTGTTGCCAAGAAACGTATAGAAGGTTTCGTTAGTCACATAGTCTCGAAAGCGCACAACCAGGTTGTCGTACAGCCAAGAAACAGCGATACCGTCGTCATTGTTCCAGCTATGGAGATTTGTAAAATTAAAATCTGAATAGCCAGCATGCTGACGCGTAAACGCTTGAACCTCAGGTTTTAAGCCCAAGTCAACATTAACAAATCGAGGAAACCTCGGAATTGCGCTCATAACCCACACCCTTTTTTTGAGACGATTGTCACTTTTAGGTTAGCACTCACCGAATGCTCGATTATGAAAACTTTGTGAATATTTTTATCTCATAAGTGGTGTGTAAAATGGGATTTATCATATTTAATGCGTTCGAGCATCGAAAGTATTTCTCTCATATCACATGCATGCTATGGTTAGAGTAAAGGTAACCATAATCGTAATATCATGATGTTAGCGGTCATTTCATACGTTCCAGCATTCTTACTACTGTCCACTATTGGGCTATTGACGTTGCTTAAGGACATACGCAGTAGAGTAAACGTGTACTTTGCGTTGTTTACTTTTTCACTGGCAGTTTGGATCGGCTTCTTGTTCCTGGGTGATATTTTGCAAAGTGAGTCGGTCAGCCTGTGGATGGTACGTATTGGGGCAATCTTTGGCACCCTTACTCTGCCGCCATTCTTGTATTTTTGCATCAACTTCCCAATCCCCTCACAAAAAGTAGGGAAGCGCTTCGGCTTTTGGATGAGCATGCCGGCATATATCTTTGGAGCACTCTGTCTGACACCGTGGTTGATACCTGCCGTCGAGATTACACAACAAAGTGCACAGCCCAGCGATCTTGGCATTTTGTACTCATTACAATCGCTCTATCTGCTAGGGGGATATGTCGTTGCTATGATTGTTCTGTTATTCAAACAGCGCCATGTGGCCGCAGGTCAGCGGAACCAGATAGTTCTCGTGATTAGTGGCATGGCGACAGCTCTAGCCGTAAACATTATCACTGGATTTGTTTTAACAGTAATGGAAGTCAGCAATAACTACTCCAACCTACTTGGGAGTATTTCATTCCTGATATTTGTTGGGGCTACCGCCTTTGCAATTGTACGCCACCGCATGTTCGATATTCGCCTGGCTATAGTCAGAACGATTGGTTTTGTTGTCACAATCGGTTTGGTCGGCGGCATATACACTCTTTTAGTGATTGGCGTTGGGGCACCGATTATCACCGGGGGTGAGGTCAGCCTCCTCAAAAACCGCTCCAGTCTTTTGTTGCTAGTGCCGCCAACTTTATTGATCGCCTTCACGTTTCACTCACTTCAGCAACTTATTGCAAAAGCCACAAGGCGAGTATTCTACCAAGATTTATATGATTTAAGAGAGGTTTTGGACAGCTTTTCAGATGGGCTCATATCAAGTAACGAAATCGACCCGATTATGGAGAAAAGCCTCAAGGCTATTTCAGATGCCATCAAACCAACTCACTCCTATTTTGTAACTTTTAACGATCAGGGTCAGGTATATAAGCAAATTGCGCACCACGCCAAATCACCAGATTCCCTCAGCGAACTGGTTGGCGATATAAAGCTTATCAAGGATAACCCTGTCATAAGGGAAGAACTAGGTGCGGATACACCGCGCAGCCTCATTGCCAACGATGTATTTCTTGCCCTGCGCTTAGGCGTAAAAGACCGGCCGGTCGGTATAGTTTTGTTCGGTCCCAAACAAAACGGACGCGCTTACACTTCTCAAGACATCGATCTCCTCAGAATCAGTGCCAAGAATCTGACTATTGCGCTTGAAAATGCGAAACACTACGATCAGATTAGTCATTTTGCTGAAACTTTGCGGGGTGAAGTGTTAAAGGCGACAGTTAAATTGCGTGCGGCCAACAAAGAATTAAAAACCCTCGATACTATGAAGGATGACTTCATATCCATGGCCTCACACCAGTTGCGGACTCCAGCAACCTCCGTGCATGAGGCCTTGCAGATGATGAACCACTCCAACCTTAAGTTGAGTGCCGATGAAAAGCGGCGACTTGCTGAGCTCGCCGAAGCCAGCAGCGAGCATTTAGTCACGGTCGTGGCAGACATGCTGAGTATTTCACGAATTCAAGCAGGGCACTTCACCATAGCCAAAACACCTGGTGATATGGTGGCATTAATTGAAAAGGTGCTCAAGCAAACGGCCGTTTTGGCCGAGCAAAAGCATATAAAAGTGGACTTTAAAAAGCCGACTGGTGCAATCAACCTGAGCTTTGATACGCCAAAGATCAACGAGGCGATATCTAATTACGTCGAGAACGCTATCAAATACAGTGAAGAATCCACCTCGGTTCATGTGATATTGCAAGTCGAAGACAACAAAGTAATATTTGAGGTAACCGATCAAGGTATTGGCGTACCAGAAGCTGAACGGAAAAATTTGTTTGGAAAGTTTTACCGCGCAGGCAACGCCCGGAATTTGCAACCTGATGGAAATGGCATCGGCCTGTTTGTGGTTAAGAGTATTGCCGAAGGTCATGGCGGAGACGCCTACTACAAACCCCTAGAGAAGGGTAGTTTATTCGGTTTCTGGCTGCCGATCGATAATAATGCCGATCCTATGAAACAGCCTACAGAAAAGAACCAGCAAAAATAATCTTAACCTCGAGCACTTTACTCTTTAGCAAAATGTGCTCTATAGTCTGTATGTATGAAAACGGCTCGGCATAATCATGTGCTCATGATAGATGACGACGAATCGCTGCTAGGCATTATGTCAATCAAGCTTGAGCACTCCGGCTACAAGGTGGACACGGCCGCGAAGAGTTCGATGGGGTATGATCTGGCGCTAAGTCAGCCGTATGACGCTCTGATTGTTGATCTTATTATGCCTGGGCTCAATGGTATGGAAATCTGCAAAAGCTTGCGTGCCGAAGGTGTTCTAACGCCAATTCTTATGCTGTCCGGTAATACCGAAAAGGTTACTATAGTCGAAAGCCTTGAACTTGGCGCGGATGATTATCTAACAAAACCATTCAGCCATACCGAATTGGTTGCTCGACTGCGCGCTTTAGTAAGACGCAATCGAAAAACCTTTCACGCTCGCTGGGTTGAAAAGGAAGGGGTCTCCCTTGATACGCACAATAATCGAATTGGTTTCGGTGACAAAACCATTAACTTAACACGCAAAGAAGCGTTACTACTAAAGCGCTTGATGTGTGAATCGCCCGAGCCGGTGGACAGAGAGCAGCTGTTAAATGACGTTTGGGAAATTGACAATCACCATACCAGCAATCGCTTAGATGTCTATATTCGACGGCTACGGGCTAAGCTGGCTGAAATCGGCGCCGACAACTTGATTCATACCAGGCGAGGCAGCGGATATAATTTTGGTCGACAGTAGAACGCAAGGCTGACGTTTGATTGTGGGATTCGCCTTGGCCCTAAAGGGCCGTGCGGAAGGGGTGGGATTCGACCTTTGCGGCAAAAGAAAATTACTTTTGCCAAGCAAACCCCTTACGGGGCTAAAGGGCGGGGAAGCCAAGACTTTGGCTTCCCGTTCGAGTCCCACCCCAGACGCAAATTAAAAGACTCTCAGTTGAGAGTCTTTTAATTTGGCGGAAGGGGTGGGATTCGAACCCACGGACCCTCTCAGGTCTCCTGTTTTCAAGACAGGTGCACTCGACCACTATGCGACCCTTCCATAGGACAGGGATATTATAGCAAGTGATTGCCTAAATTTAAGAAGTTATTTTATATTCTGTCATCTTGTAATACAATACCAGGGTTCAGGAGAGGTACCCAAGTGGCTGAAGGGGGCAGTTTGCTAAATTGCTAGTGGGGCGCAAGTTCCAGCGAGGGTTCGAATCCCTCCCTCTCCGCCATAATAAATGGGCTCTACCAGGGCCCATTTATTATGCGTGGAGTAGGCGAGGGCTTCGAACGGTGAGCCCTGTGGGCTCAGCCGCCCGAAGCCGCTAGATTCGACCTTTGGTCGAAGCGTGCGGTTTTGCGATGCAAAAGGTCGAATCCCTAGAAACAACGCTCCTGTACAGTAATCCTTTTATTACTATGGCCGATAGTTTTGCACGCGCCTAGAACTTAGGCAAAGGCTTATCGACAATCATTTCGGGCGCCACCCAAAGACTATAGTTTGCGCCGCTCGCCTCGTCAATTTTGCGCCATTTAGCTCTCTCGATACTTTGAATAAGTGGTGGTTTTTCCGCATCGTTTGACCACAACACACATTTAATGCCGTAACGGTCAAAGTCACTATTATTAGCCGCATTTTGATCAATAACAACCCGATGGTAGCGGTCGAAGTAGCGCACACCATCTGGATCGTGCCAGTGCGGCAACCGGCCATCAATATACAGAAGGGTGCCCGGTAGCTTCCAGATAAGATACCCCCCATAATTGTAGTTGTTAAATATGTTGCCAGGGCATGGGTTGTTTTGTAGATAAGCAACAGCTTTTTGAGGATATGATAATTCACGCACATTGCCGTAAGTTGTAACACGATATGCCATGGCGTAGAGCTCCCAAATGGTAAAAAAACCGATGAGCGCTGGCAATGACAGTACAAGTACCCGTCGCTTCCAATCAATATTCTTAGGTATCAGTGATTTGACTCGACGCAGCGGCTCTGCGATATTCCCTGATGAGACTATAACGAACAAGGGGAAATGCCTGTTTGAAGACAAGCTAGCCAGAAAGAAAAGAGGCGCCAGGTCAAATACTTGTTGCTTCCACTTTTTTTTGTCAAAGTTTAAGACAAACCCGATCGCCCACACCAGACTGTAGATAAACGGCATTACAAAAAGCAAAAATGATGCCGGGAACCACTCGGCAATCTGCCAGCGCACAGAACTATCAAAAATTGTCCGAAAAACCTCCTCATAAAGACGCGGGCCATAGGGATTAATAAAGGTCGCCAGAACACTTGCAGCAAGCACAAGGGCCCATTTACGCTTCCGCTCCATAACCAGGTAGTAGGCTATGACAACTAGGCCTATAAAAAAACCGCCGTGAACGTTAGCCCAGAACAGCATAAGCACAGGAATAAAGGTTGTGAGTCGGCGATTACGTGACCTGCTTAAGGCGAGCAGGATCGAAAGACACAGCACCGTCCATGTTGTTGCACGCACGCCTGCATATGGGATCATCGCTAATGCGGCAATGACGAGCAGCGTAAACCGCTTGTAGGCCTTGGCTATAAAGAGAGCGCAGGTCCATAAGAATGCGTAAACAAAAACCAGTCCAGTATAGCCAAACCAGCCAAACAGTAGCGACACAAAAACATCGCTCATCCACTCATGATCTATCCAACGGAAGTGACTGGCGGTGTAAGTAAAGATGTCGTAGCTTGGTATTCCACTTTCACGAATAATGTTGCCAGCCTGTAAATGCCAGCCAAAGTCAGGGTCATAGGCCTTATACCAAGCTGCAGCAGCAAAAATTGCGAAAACACTCAGGAACTTTACGGCCATTAACAACCTCGAATGAGACGTCCAAAAACGGCGATTTACCGTTACTAGACGCCTAAAGTCTTTTTCTAGTTGCTGAAGTGCTTTCATAAGTCGGTTGCTTATTAATTATTATAGGCGAAATCCACCTCACATAACAGCAAATAATGTGACTAAGTCTTGGTTTTATGTTAAAATATGCCTAAATCGAATATGCGTGGATTAATTTCTTTTGTATTGCCAGTCTACAATGAGTCAGCTAGCCTGATGCATTTCTATAGTGCCTTGAGCCGAGCTATAGCCAAAAAGCCAGCCTACAAATATGAGCTAATATTCATTGATGACGGGAGTACGGACTCGTCCCCGGCAGTACTTAATAAATTACACGCCAAGGACTCTAGAGTTGTCATCATCAGCTTGTCGCGTAATTTTGGCCACCAGATGGCGGTCACGGCAGGTCTTGACTACGCTCAGGGAGATGCGGTCATTATCATGGATACCGACTTACAAGACCCGCCGGCAGTCGCCATGCGGCTGGTACAAAAGTGGGAGCAAGGATTTGATGTTGTCTATGCCAAACGGCGATCGCGACAAGACAGCCTAGCCAAACGAACATCTGCTGCTTTATTTTATAGATTGCTGGCTCGGTTATCAGATATTGAAATACCGGCTAATACCGGCGACTTTCGCTTGTTAGACAAGAAAGTGGTTGCCGAATTGCAGAAATTCGGAGAGCAAGATCGTTTTATGCGAGGGCTGGTTAGCTATGTTGGGTTCCGACAAACCGCTGTGCATTTTGATAGACAGAAGCGCTTTGCTGGTAAAAGCGGCTACTCCTTCTCTAAGATGTGGAAGTTGGCTATTGATGGCATCTTAGGGTTCTCAAATAAACCCCTTAAATTGATTGCTCGTGTTGGATTATTTTTCTCATTCCTCAGCTTTGCTGGCATCGTCTATGCAACAACCATGAAGTTTATTGATCCTGGCCACGTTGTGCCTGGTTGGGCGTTCATTACCATCTCCGTATTGTTGATGGGCGGCGTTCAGCTGATTGTCCTGGGGATGCTAGGCAGTTACATTGGGCGAATTTATAACGAAGTCAAACATCGTCCGCTTTACATTACCGCGTCGGTGAATGACAGGCGGCAGCCATCTACCAAGACTAGACGTCACACTAGCTAGCAATGGTTACTGTAAAGTGTGTTGGCTGAAAATGCGTGACCGCGACCAGTAATAATTCCAGAACATTACTATGGCTGTGGCGAAAACAAGACAGACCATATAGTGCAGCTGCGTCAGAGTAACGCCCAGCGACACAAGTAAAACCAGGATCGCGGCACCGCTCCAAGAGCTAGCATGAAACGCCAACAACTTGGTAGTAAGCGATGTGTCTTTTCGAGATAGATGCCTAAATGTCCAGTTGTTATGCCAGGCGAAGTTAGATAACACACCGCCTTCGGCACTAATTATCTGCGCGACAACAATTGGCAAGCCAACTCGGTCGTACAAGATGTATAAAATGATGCTACTGATGACAAACGCAAAACTGCCGACAAAGGCAAACCTTACTTTGTCGTTCTTGATTAGACTCACAATTGCTGACCGTTCAACTTTTTGCATAGTGTTCATTGTAATCCATGCCAGAAAACGCCGCGTGTAATTATCTGTAACATTGTTGTTTTGGCAGGCGATCGTTATAATCTTGCTTATGCCCGAGCCAGAATACCCCCAAAATCCCAACGACAGCAATTGGCAGTACACGTCTGGCGCGAATGAAGAGGTCCCATCCGATTCCGGTTATGATATTGAGCCTGTTACTTGGCGCGCTCATGAATTTATACATCACCCGAAAAGCGCCCAGTGGTACATGGGGTTAGCTGTCGGGACTATTTTGTTGGCGCTTGGTGTCTACTTTATGTCAGACAGCGACTTTGTATCTGTAGGGGTTGTTCTCATCACTGCTATTGTTTTTGGCATCTTCGCCAGCCGAAAACCAAGAGAAATGGATTATCGGATTGACCAAAATGGCGTATCTATTGGAGACAAGCTATTTACCTTCGCTAGTTTTAAATCATTTTCGCAAGTTGACGAGGGGGAGTATCCAGCAATCTGGCTCATGCCCCTTAAGCGTTTCATGCCGATAATATCGTTATATTTCGACCCCGCGCAGGAACAACAAATTATTGAAGCGTTGTCAGCAAGTTTGCCATTTGAAGATCTGCGCCCTGGCCTTATTGACAACTTGATGCATCGACTGAAATTTTGAAAACGTTGCCAAAACAGGGGTAGTCTGCTAGTATTACAGCTGTTCTGTGTCTTTTTTGGGACCATAGCACTTGGTTAATAGCCTCGTATGCTGTGCCTGTTATTGACACTACACAATCAAGCACCCGTAGCTCAGCTGGATAGAGCGCCAGTTTGCGGTACTGGAGGTCGTGTGTTCGAATCACGCCGGGTGTACCAAGAAAAGAGTCGGTTATTTAACCGGCTTTTTTCTTGGCTTCATTCTCCAGTGGCTTGAAGATTCAAGCACCCGTTGTGTTTAATTGGGCATCTACTTTTTAGTAGTCTTTTGGGCAACCAGCATCACGCTTGTGCCCACAGGCAACCGTATGTGTTTTAGCAGTCGAGACTCAGCCCTGACCAGCATGATCAATAGTTTATTTATGACCCCTGGCAAGGCAGGGAACGATGACTCCGCTTGCTTGTTTGGGTTCCTTTTCTTCAATCTTTCAAGCGTTCTAGCAACTAGGAACAGTGGTAGTGTGATCATGAAACAGTAGCTCAGTTTAGCAATTCTGAGATTTTCGTTATCTTTGGTCAAGCGCGCTATTTTACTAGTTGTGTAGCGTCGATAGTGATGCATTGACTCGTCATGCTCCGACCATAGCCACTGATAAGCAGGTACTGTAATAAATAGCTTTCCACCTGGCTTGAGAACCCGAGTCCACTCGACTAGGGCCGTACTGTCGTCTGCTATGTGTTCCAAAACATCAAAAGCACACACAATATCAAAGCTATTGTCCCGAAAGGGAAGACGCCGCCCATCAAATAATGTAACGTCAAAGCCCCGCTTCTTGGCAAACTTTTGCGCTGTTTTGGAAGTATCGACATTTGTTACTGAACCGTAAGCTTGGAGTGTCGCGATTGTTCCGCCAGTGCCGCTACCAATATTCAAAATTTTCGAACGATAATTATCAGAAATCAAAGCCAGTTGGCCGCCAATAATACTCAAACGTCCAATGTGCCACCAGTAGTAGCTTTCAGCGTTGGCCAGTCGTTCATATTCTGATCTATACATAAGAGACAGGGCGCATTGTAACACGTTACAAACCATGCATTAACCCCTGTTCTCTGGAATCGTTATTGTTGCCAGGGATTGTCCAGCAAAGACAACAGCGCCTACCGAAAGTACCCCGCATGCCTTTAGTGTTCGAGCCGCTGCTTCGAGCGTTGCACCAGTAGTCAGTACATCGTCTACAAGCAACACATGTCGCCCGGCAAGAGATTGTGATCGCGTAACACGGAACGCCCCGATCATTTGCCGGTAGCGATCTTCTCGCTTCGCTCCCACCTGTCGAGTTTGACTTAGTCTTACAAGATGCTCCTCATAAGACAAAGTTTTGAGGCGCGCTATCTCTTTAGCTAACAACCTAGCGTGGTCATAGCCACGCCGTCGAACCCGCACAGTGGCGGTTGGGGCAGGGACAACGATCGTATATCTATTTATGGGCGGGATGCTTTTTGCCATCATCGCTGCAATCGCTTTGCAGGCGGCCTGAGCACGTTCAAATTTAAAACTATAAAGAAGCCGCTTCGTAGACTCATTCAGCTCGCCTGCCACCCACACATACTTCAGCGGGGCTCTCTTTAGGCAGTCTGCACATGTTGCGCTGTGGCGCGTTGCGCGTCGACAACGATAACAGCGTGAAACCTGGGGCACAAACAGTTTGTCTTGGCATGATAAACAGATAACCGCTCCTTCTTTACGGCAATACAAACAGTCGAAAGGAGCAACAACTTGGATAAGGCTTTCTGCAAGATTCATAAGTTATAAACCGCTTGTTGTTATAAATCTGTTGTAAATAAGTACCGCCAGAGGTTGTGGCACTAGTGTAAGGTGGTATACTACCTAACACAAGATAAAAATTAGTTTACCACTAAAATTATCATCTTACCCGGAGGGAAGTACAGCAATGATGGCGAGAAGAAATCGCTCTAACGAAGATTTACTCATGGAAGAAGACGAGTTAACTGCCGCATTTTTAGGTGATGATGATGCACCAATGGTTGATGACACTGGCGCTGTCGGTGATCCTGCTGCAATGCCTGCAGCACCTAGTAGCGATGATTGGGACGAAGAAGAGGCTGTGCCAGGCCAATTAGCAGTAGATGTGTATGAAACCCGCGAGAAGCTCGTTGTTAAGGGCCGTGTCGCCGGTGTGAACAAGCAAGAACTAGATGTTAGCATTTCAGATAACACACTCAGCATCCGCGGCACTCTGTCGGCAGGCAACGAAGACGATGTCGAGAACTATTTTGTGCAAGAATGTTATTGGGGAGAGTTTTCGCGCAGCATTACTTTGCCGGTACCGGTTAAAGAAGACGAGATCGAGGCAGTACTAAAAGACGGCGTTCTGACCATCTCTTTCAGCAAAGTCAAACAAGATACAGTTAAGAAGATCCAGGTTCTCTAGCACACATAACCTGTGGTCTGTTAATAAAACCCCTCTTGAACCGCAAGAGGGGTTTTAAATATCTGGTTAGGAAATGGATTCGGACACAAAAACACCCCCGGGTAGGGGGTGTTTGATTTTGCAGTTACTGGATTTTTGTTAGAGCCAAAGGGCAACGCCGTTGGAGACGCTGGTAGCCTTGGCCAATACGAAGCGAACGATAAGCTGTGCAAGAGCAACCACGACCAGGCCGATGAGGGCATACATAATGGTGTTTTTTGCAGCGGTTACGTTGCCGGAGTCACCACTGGAAGTGATGTACTTGAAGCCACCGTAGATCATCATCACAATGGCGATGAAGCCGACAACAACCGAGAACACGTTAATCACCAAAGTGATAATAGCGTTAAGACCCTGGTTTTCATTGTTAGTTGTTGAACAGGGCGTCTGATTGGTTGTCAGGTTCGTGCCACCACAGAGGCTATTAGCGATGCTTGGCTGGGCCAGAACAGACGCAGGCGCCGCAACTGGTACCAACAAAGCTGCAGAGGCTGCAACCGTCGCCATAATTCTTTTTAATGATTTGATCATAACTAGTACTACCTTTCTTTATGTAGCTTACTTATACGTGTGATTTATACCACACCCAGATTTTCTTTTCAAGGGTTAATTTTGCAGAATAACAGATAAAAGCATGAGCGTCATAATAACTACGATTGCCTTACTTATACTATCTTCAATGCTATTTGTTGCGCTTGTATCAAAAAAGATGCTGCTATTGCAGGGGGTTAGCGGAGTTTGAATTCCTGGGTTGCTTAACAAGGACGGCCGGGGGCACACACGACAGGAGCAGCGCCGCCAGTCGTGGAGCGTGATTTTGCGATGACAAAACGCAGGATCACCTGCGAGGTAACGACTAGCGCCACACCAATCAGCGCATAAATCACCGTACTTTTCGCTTGGGCTACCTTATTGGAATCGCCCCCTGAGGTAATATACTTATAGCCACTAAGAATCACCATTATAACGGCGGCCACACCTACAATAATTGTAAACACTGTGATGGCAGCCGTCAGGGCGTTATCGACTGTCGGACCGCCCGGGTCAGTCGAATTTACACTGTTTAGAATATCGTTTTGCGCATCTGCTTGAACAAATGTCGGTGTTAATAAACCAATGCTTATGACTGATCCGGCTGTTACGGCAAAAAGTTTGAATGCATTTTTTAGAGTCATGATTATCCTTAAATCTATAGCTTATTAAACACAAATACTATTATAGCGCGGGCAAAAAGAGTTACGACAACACCGATTACGGCATACTTTGCCGTATTCTTAGCGTTGGTGATATTACCGGGGTCGCCTCCGGCTGTTATATACCGGAAACCGGCGATTATTAATACAATTACCGAGGCGATACCCGTAATGATCGATATCAGGCCAATGGCCTTAGTGATTATTCCGTCCGGCCCATACAATGAGTTACTGGATGTTGTTTGAGGTTTGGCGGCTTCCTCACAGACAGTACTACCACTTACGCCGTTACAAGCCTGGTTAAATGGGTCGAACTGAGCATATACAGGTAGGGCATACCCACTAAATATAACGGCGGCGAGCAGCGAGATACTTGCAATGATGCGTCTCATAACTTACCGATCACAAAGGTTACGATACTAAAGGCGATGGCGCTGACAACCAGGCCAACGACGGCGAAAATAATTGCATTCCTAGCTTTGGCAGCGCCTTTTGGATCACCGGCTGCCGCCACGTAGCGTAAACCTGCTACGACAATTACTAGTACAGCCAGGCTGCCTGCAATCCCAAAAATAACACTTAATGATGTCCTGACCCGGCTGTTAGTTAATCCACCCTTAGGAATGTTCAATTCAGATTCAGTAATTAGCTGGGCGAGTAGGTGATGTATATTCATATCAGTTCAAAACGGTGTTGCCCACTAATCTTACTATTCCAGTCGCCAACATAGCCAACACTAGACCGATGAGAGCATTTTGTACCGTATGACGAGCAATCGTTGTTTTCGGAACGTTGCCAGCTCCCAAATCACCCTGACTCAAGATAAACTGGAATCCGCCATATATTACAAAGCCGACCGCTGCCAGGGCGCCAAGTCTTAACAGAATTTCAACGACCGCTAGGCCGACCTTTGCAATATCACCGGGAAAATTGAACTTAAGCGTACATTTTCCGGCGACTTTCGTATCCTGGTCAAGATATTTGTACCAGGTAGGGAAAGCTAAGAAATTCGAACTTGATGACCGGCAATCACCGGGTTGAGCTACTGGCGGCCCTTGGGCATAAGATACAGAAGGCGCCATAACTACTAGAAAACTGGCAAACACCAGACTCGTTAACAAGCCAGCAATAAATTTCTTCATTTTTACAACACTCCTCCGGGCACAATCCATTGGAGGAAGGCATACATAAAGGCAAACATCACTAATGCAAATATGGCATTTTTTATGCGGTTTTTGGCTTCACTCACAGCCTTAGGGTCATCAGCTGAAGTGGAATATTGAATGCCACCCCAGACGATGACAGCCACGACAATCACACCAACCAGAGCAGCCAAGGCGTTGATAATACCGATCAATAGCTTAATTACTCCACAATTATTTTGATTGAGGGTGTCACCAGCGCAATCGTCTTTATTGACTTCACCAAAACTAAATGACTCGTCGCCCGGTGTACCCGAACCCGCCACCGTAATCGTGTTACAGTCTGTTTCGTTGTAAGGCCCAATGCCCGGGCTTAATAGGTTGGCCACATAACATTTATTTGGTTCTGGTGTCACCGAACTTGGGCATGACGCCGTTTGGATATCGCCGTTGGTTTGTCGGATATAGCAGCCAGGAGGCGCAACCGCTAGCGTTCGCGACGGGGCAAAAACCACAAGACCGGTCGCCGACATTGCTACGAGCAGTACCAATAGTTCAATTCGTTTTATGAGAACCGTCAGGGAAGACATTTTATACATAATTATCATGTATCAATATATCTTTTCAGCTTTCCAAACACAAACTTCATTCTCGCAGTCTTCATTATATTGTAGTTTAGTCCGTGTGATATAGCTTCATTTAGCCAGTTGTCGAGAGTATTTTTGTGTTATCATTTAAGCAACATGGCCTCATACTTTAGACATAATCGTATAGCGCTCTTTTTACTGCCGTTCCTTGCCTCAGTTGTGATTTTAGCATTGCCGAAGACGGCGCTTGCCGCAACGGGTTCCTGGGTAGACGTTGCGCATATTAAGGTGGGAACCGATATATATTATGATCGAGACCCTTACGACAATAATCTTAACTTTCGATTAAATGGCGATCAGGGGAGTTGTGTCAGCGAGATTTCTGGCTTCGGTACCTCAGACATATTTGACCAGTCAAGGCTTGACCAAGCCGACCTCATCATCAAGTCAACTGCCACTGGTGGCGCCTGTCTTTCAAGCCCTGTCGATCCTTTGACCCTCAGCTCTGTCACCAATGCTAGCATCATTTTTAACTGGGTGGACGCCGCTCAGATACAAGGCGTGGTTAGCGCCAGAGTGTGGACTCGCGACACCACTGCTGGGGGGGCCAACGAAGTATTCAAACTCAATGGTAGTAACGGCACCGATTGTGACTCTTTAGTTGAGATCGTCAGCTCAACAACTGGTAGATATGTAAATGCCACTAGTTCTTCTGGCTCTTCTTGTACCGACAGCGACTTTTCGATTGGCAATCCTTCCAACAGAAGCCTGCCTGCCGGCACGGGAGCGATTAACAATAATACCTCTGGTGGAACTGCCGCACCAATTGTCCCTGAAAACTGTGAGACCGCCGAAGTTTCCGGTGGAGAAAAATTACGCTGGTTACTATGTGCCGGAATTGAAGGTCTCGACAAGGCCATCGATAGACTCGATGACGAAATTCAAGGCGTACTTCTTGTGAACGACCCGGCCAATACAAGTTTTGGAGCCAATGAGGAAATGTATAACGCCTGGGGCAGGCTTCGCAACATAGCGCTGATTATCCTCATACCTATGATGCTGGTCATGGTTATCGGAACCGCAATGGGCGTCAGTTTTCTGGATGCTTATACCGTACGCCGAGCAATGCCACGATTCTTGGTAGCCATCTTCTTTATATCAACTTCCTGGTATTTCACTTCGTTTTTAATCAACCTTACAAACACGGTTGGCACAGGTATTTTAGGTCTCATGACCCAGCCGTTTGGCGGGCCCAGTAATTCTTTGAGTGATTTGCTGACGCCGACAGGTGCCGCAAATTCGTTCTGGGGTGGGTTGGCGATCTTTGGAGGGGTTATTTTAGCCGGCGTCGCAACATTAGGCATCGTCCTAAGTTATGCGCTGGTCGGGGCAGCAGTGCTGTTTATCGGCTGGCTGCTATTGGTTTTGCGACAACTACTCATCCTGGCTTTAGTACTATTTGCTCCTCTGGCAATATTGAGTTGGGTATTCCCGAACAACGATGCACTTTGGAAACTATGGTGGGGCACTTTCAGCAAACTACTCCTTATGTTCCCGCTTATTATGGCATTGATGGGTGCCGGTAAAATATTCGCTTACGTAGTGGCGGCGGCAAGGTAAATTATGAAATCACTTTTAATTATTACAGCCTACTTAGCTCCGTTCTTTTTCATCCCAGCTACTTTCCGATTTGCTGGAGGTATTTTTGGTCGCATCAGTGGTATGGCTAACGATCGTACTCGTGGCCTATTCGATAAACAACGTAAATTCCGCCAAGAATCCAAGCAGAGAATGCGTGACCGAGTATATGGGGGCAACCGTCTAAACAACCCCAATGATAGTCGTGGCCGCACATGGGTGAACAATGCTTTGCAGCGCGGTGCAGTCAGGCGCAAGTTGATCACTGAAGGTGGAGTCCGTAATATAGGTGGTCGCACCGATGCTGAGATCGAAGAAATTAACCAACGCAAGGCCAACGAAGCGGCTCAAAACGGACCAGCATGGTCCGGCAATGATACCGCCCTATGGGCCGCCCGACGCACAACTAGACAGGGCATTATTAACGAGCTAACTCAGGGTGAATACGCTGATACCGACCACTATGGTAATGGTACAGATAGCGACACGGCCGAACAAAGAGCCGCTCGAGAGCGTTTGACAGATGAGATTATGGCTA
>JAHBAU020000018.1 GCA_018499905.2 Candidatus Saccharimonadota bacterium
AGATGTGTATAAGAGACAGAGGTACTAAGGGTCAGATGGCTCGTACTGGTAAAGGCAAGCGCCCAGGTTTTGAAGGTGGTCAAAATCCACTCGCACAGCGAGTGCCAAAACTACGCGGTTTTCGCTCATACAAAACAGCTGCCGAAAACGTTTACACCGGTCAGCTTGATCAGTTAGGTGCTACCGTTGATAACCAGGCATTGGCTGACGCCAAGCTAGTGTCGAACGCTCATGTGGCAGTAAAACTCATCGTTAAAGGTGAAGTTACCAAAAAGCACACCGTTAAGCTTCAGTCGGCATCAGCAACAGCCATTGCCGCGATAGAAAAAGCTGGTGGCACATTTGCCGCTGTTGAGCGGGTTGCCCGTCCAGCCAAGGCTTCGAAAAAAGACGCCAAGACTGAATAGGGCCACTGGTGTGAATTACACGCTGTTATGACCAGCATAGTTATGTCATAATGGCCTACTAACGGGCCAGTAACCATTTTAAGAGGGAGAGAACAAAAAGGCTGCTTATGAGCTGGAAAACGATTTGGCAATCACTGAAAAATGCTGATATGCGCCGCCGTATTCTGGCAGTTTTAGGCATGCTCCTGGTATTTCGTATCTTGTCGCATATTCCTGTCCCGCTGAGCGATCCTGCCACCCTCAAGCAAGTACTTGAAAACGTCTTTACCGCTAATGACACACCCCAATTACTGAGCTTTATTAACGTTCTTTCTGGTGGGGCTTTAGCTAACTTTTCAATTATGTTGGTCGGGCTTGGGCCATATATTAATGCTTCGATTATTTTACAGCTGCTCACCCGGGCGATACCCAAACTGGAAAGCCTGAACAAAGAAGGTGAATACGGTCGCAAAAAAATCAACCAGTATACCCGCATGCTCAGCCTGCCGCTAGCGATTGTTCAGTCAATTGGCGCTATCTATCTTATTAGACAGTCAGCCATTAGTTACGGCGGACTTGGCGATATCACGGCCAATACCTCACTCGATCAGTGGGTCTTGATGGTTGCAGCACTAACAGGTGGTGCGCTGATTCTGATGTGGCTAGGTGAGCTAATTACCGAGAAAAGTATTGGTAACGGTATCTCACTGATTATCACGGTAGGTATTGTGAGCAGCCTTCCGACAACCATTGCCCAAGTGGTTAACACGGTTATCACTAATGACGCCAAGTGGCTGTTGTTTGGTCGTGAGCTTCCTATTAGCAAATCCGCGCTCTTATTCAGTCTCCTGTTACTGGCTATCGTGACTGTCGTAACGGTGTTTATCGTGAAGCTCAACGAGGCCTCGCGCCGCATTACGGTTAACTATGCCAAGCGCGTGCAAGGCAATAGGGCTTACGGCGGGGTGACGACGGTCTTGCCGGTCAAGCTTATTACGGCTGGTGTGATCCCAATTATCTTTGCGGTGGCTTTCTTGTCAGTACCAAGTTTTGTTGGGCAGCTGTTAACGACCAACTCAAGTGCTCGGCTGCAAGAGCTGGGAATCAATCTTGTTAATCTCTTCCAGAACCCGAGTGTGCAGAGCTTCCAGGTTGGCGGTTGGCAACCCTACGTCTACCCAGTCGTTTACTTCTTCTTGGTCGTCGTCTTTACGTACTTTTATACCAGTATTGCCTTTAATGCCAAAGAGATCGCCGAAAACCTCCAGAAGCAAGGCGGGTTCATTGCTGATATTCGTTCCGGTGCGCAGACTGAAAAGTATCTCTCGGGATTGGTCAACCGGTTGACGCTCTTTGGCTCAATGGCGTTAGGTTTCTTGGCATTATTGCCGATTATCGGACAGATATTCTTAAAGACGAATATTACTATTGGCGGCACCAGTATATTGATCTTGGTATCAGTAGCACTCGAAACACTGCGGCAAGTTGAATCACGTGCGTTGATGGTCACCTACGACCAATACACGGAGCCCGACTTCTTCTACGACGTTTCAGAGCCGATTGACGCTGCATCTGGCGCCAGACGACTAAAAGTTGGTAAGCTTTCCGTTCGTCGTCCGAGCCTCAGATTGCCGCGGCGCAAACAGAAGTAATAGCGGCCTGTAACAGATATCGGATAGGACTTGCTGGAGTGGCAAAAGTATATTAGTATGGATGGAGAACAACTCGTTAAAAACGAGCGTTATTTCTTGAGGTTAAAAAGTGTTGCAAGACAGTGGTAAAATTGCTATACTTCACTCTTGTTATATATGGCGGCCAATAAGGAAGTTATCGAACTGACCGGAACAGTGGTTGAGACCCTCCCGGGTACTCAATTTCGGGTCGAGCTCGAGAATGGCCACCAGATCATAGCTCACGTTGCTGGAAAGATGCGAAAGAACTTTATCCGCATCGTCCCTGGCGACAGCGTGACGGTTGAGCTGACACCTTACGATCTAAGTAAGGGTCGAATCACCTATCGCAAGTAGTAGAACTTTCACAGAACGGCACATTTTGCGTTTGCGGCATGCGCTCCGCGCTCACCGTACTTATAGTACGGCTCACTTGCGTTGCTCGCCACAAACACAAACTGCACCATTCTGTGCAAGTTCTTGTCGGGAACACTCCGACATATTAAAAACTTTAAGCAGTGTGTTGTTCGGCAATAGCCGAATGATCCGCATACAATCCGAGAAGGAGATTCTAGAAGGATGAAAGTGCGTGCAAGCGTCAAAAAGATCAGTCCCGACGACAAAGTTGTTCGTCGCAAAGGACGAGTCTATATTATCAACAAGTTTAAGCCAAAGCATAAGCAAAGGCAGGGTTAGGTATGGCACGTATTTCTGGTGTTACTATCCCCGCCGATAAGCAAGTGCATGTGGCGCTGACCTATGTCTATGGCATTGGGCCAAAGACCAGCATGGATATCTTGGCTGCTGCAAAGGTAGAGCCAACGGTAAGGGTCAAGAATTTAACTGATTCCGAAATCTCTAAGATCCAGGATTATATTAACGAGCATTACATTGTTGAGGGTGAGCTGCAGCGCATCGTCACCACCAACATCAAGCGCTTGAAGGACATTAGTTCGTATCGTGGCTTACGTCACAAGAACAACCTGCCTTCACGCGGTCAACGCACCAAGACGAATGCTCGAACACGACGCGGTAAAAAGGTAACTGTCGGTGGTACGGCTAAGAAAGCAGTCTCTAAGACTTAGGTAGTAATGACTATGACTGATGAACAAGTAACAACAACTACCGAGACAGCTGCAGCGCCAGCGCCGGTAAAGAAGAAGAAAGTAAAGCGCTCTGTCCCACACGGTCAGGTGCATATTATGGCTAGTTTCAATAACACCATCGTCACTTTTACAGACAGTAATGGCGGTGCGTTATCAGCTGCCAGCGCCGGGAGTTGCGGTTTCCGCGGTTCCAAAAAGGGCACAGCCTATGTTGCCCAAGTCGTTTGTGAAAAAGCTGGCCAGATCGCCAAGCAGCAATACGGTTTCAGCAAAGCTGATGTGTACGTCAAAGGTGTTGGTCTTGGCCGCGAAGCCGCCATCCGTGCACTCGCTGGTTTGAACATCGCTGTTGACAGTATCCGCGACGTAACAGGCGTGCCACACGGCGGCGTTCGTCCACCTAAGGCGAGGAGAGTATAACCATGGCACGTGATATGCAATCTATTGTTAAAATGAGCCGCCGCGAAGGCTATGCGCTGCACCCCAAGGCTCACAAGGCGCTGATGAAGCGCAGTAGCAAGCCAGGCCAAAGTGCCAATGCACGTCCGGGCGGCAAGCCCAGCCAGTATTCGTTGCAGCTTCGTGAGAAGCAAAAAGTTAAGCGTTTGTATGGTCTGCTCGAAAAGCAATTCTCAAACCTCATGAAAGAAGCCGCCAGAACTCGTGGTCAATCAGGCCAAGTCTTGCTTTTGCTTTTGGAACGACGTTTGGACAATGTGATTTATCGAGCTGGTTTTGCGCCTAGCCGCCGTGCTGCCAGACAGCTGTCCACGCACGGTCACTTTATGGTTAACGGCCGCCGCGTAGACATTCCTTCTTACCGCGTCACCCCGAACGACGTTATAGTTTTACGACCAAAGAGTCTCAAGTCCGAGTATTTCAAGAATATCGATGATAACAGTCCGGTTAGCCCAGATTCAGTTCCAGGCTGGCTTAAGGTCAATCGTAAGAAATTTGAAATCACGGTAACCGGCACCCCGACTCGGGATGATGCCGAACCGGACATTAACGAGCAATTAATTGTTGAGTACTACTCACGCTAAAGGAGAAGGAAATAATATTATGTCAAAAATGATTCACACTCCCGGTTTGGCAAAAGTCGATGATCACCACGCGACTTCTGCAACCTTTGTGGTTGAGCCTTTGCACACCGGTTATGGTATGACCCTTGGCAACTCACTCCGCCGAGTACTACTCTCGAGTATTGCTGGTGCAGCTGTTACCGGCTTTAAGATTGAAGGTGCAACCCACGAATTTACAACCTTGCCAAACGTTAAAGAAGATGTTGTTGAGATTATGCTCAACCTCAAGAATATTCGTTTCCGCGTGTTTGGTGATGAAGCCCAGGTTTTGCGGATTAATAAGACTGGTAAGGGTGTGGTAACGGCTAAAGACATTGAAACCAATGCCGACGTTGAAATTGTGAACCCAGACCAAGTTATTGCAACCCTAGACGACAGTAAAGCCAAGTTTGTGATGGATCTAGAGGTCGAAACCGGCCGCGGGTATCGTACAGTAGATGAAAGCGCACACCGCAGCCGCAGCGATATGATTGCCGTTGACGCGATCTTTAGCCCAGTTGTTCGTGTCCGCTATAAGGTTGAGAACACCCGAGTCGGCCAGATCACCGATTTGGACAAGCTTTTGATTACCATTGACACTGATGGCAGTATTTCACCTCGTGACGCTTTTGAAGAAGCAGCTGCTATCTTGGTTAACCAATACACGGCGCTTGCTGGCCAGACTCGCGTCGAAGCCAGTGCTGCTCCTGAGACTGCTGGCAGCGATGAAGCTTCAGTGAGTGCATCAAGCGATGACACACCTGAGCTGATGACTTCTATTGAAGACCTTAACCTCTCGGCTCGCACGACCAACGCCCTCATCAATAATGACATTCACACCCTAAAGGATCTCTTTAGCCTGAATGACAGTGAGCTACGAGACCTGAAGGGTTTTGGTAACAAAGCACTCGACGAAGTTAAAGATAAGTTAGCGGAGTTGGAGCTCTAAGATGCATCGTCACGGATATAAAGGCCGCAAATTCGGCCGCGAAAGAGATCAACGCCGGGCTCTTATGAAGGGTTTAGCTGATTCACTCGTCAAATACGAAGCGATCACGACAACTTTACCCAAGGCGAAAGAAATTGTGCCCTACACTGAAAAGCTGATAACGAAGGCTAAAAAGGGTGATTTACACAATCGTCGACAAGTAATTTCTGGTCTGCAAACACTTGCTTCAGCCCACAAGCTGGTAGATGAGCTTGCACCAAAGATGAAAGGCCGCAACAGTGGCCACTTGCGCATCGAGAAACTCGGCACACGCCGTGGTGATCGTGCTGAAATGGCTAAAGTCTCGTTTGTTGATGACCTCAAAGAGGCACCAGTTGCCAAGGCGGCTGCTGCTAAGCCAGCCAGCACCAAAAAAGCGCCAACCAAGAAAGAAGGCGATAAATAATGAAAAAAACCTATTCCCAAAAACCAACTGAAGTCACCAGGGCATGGTTTGTGCTCGATGCTGCCGAATTACCGCTTGGTCGTATTGCAACGCAAGCCGCCAGCTTACTGCTAGGCAAGGGCAAGCCCAGCATTACGTCACACGTTGACGGTGGCGACTTTGTGATTGTCGTCAATGCTGATAAAACAATCGTGACTGGTCAAAAGTCTGACGACAAGATCTACTATCGTCATAGTGGCTACCCTGGCGGTTTGACTGAAACGAGCTTCAAAGAGCAGTTAGCGAAAGATTCTCGTGAAATCATTTTTAAGGCAGTACGAGGTATGTTGCCAGTCAATAAACTTCGTGATGGCCGATTGAAGCGATTAAAGATCTATGCCGGTGCCGAGCACGAACACGCCGCTCAAAAGCCGGTTGCGATAAGCCTGAAGAAGTCTGTTAAGAAAGCGAGCAAGGCATGAGTGATAAGAAAAACTACTATTACGGCTTAGGTCGCCGCAAAAGTGCGACGGCTCGAGTACGTTTAACCACTGGCAAAGGCCATATTGTGGTTAATGGCAAAGAGTTGGACGATTACTTAGCTGGCAGCAAATTTCTACTGAATGTCATCAACAAGCCATTTACGGTGCTTGAGCAGAATGGTAAGTACGACGTGAGTGTTGTTGTGACTGGTGGTGGTTCTGCTGGCCAAGTCGATGCAATCCAGCTAGGCATTGCCAAGGCATTAGTTGCCTTTGATGAGAACCTTAAGTCCACTCTAAAGCGAGCTGATATGCTCGGTCGCGATCCTCGAGAGAAAGAACGCAAGAAGTTTGGTCTTAAGGGCGCTCGCAAACAACGTCAATTCACGAAGCGCTAATCTAGCGGCATCTTTACAAGTTTTTCTTCCAGTCCGTTTGGAGCAGTAGCTCGTCTACAGCTCCAATCCGGGCTTCAGAAAGAACTTAAAAATCTGCACACTAGATGAGCTCTTCGACAATAGGGCATTGATTTTTAGAAAAGGTATAGTATATTTAACCGAGAATGAGCAGCATAAGCCGGTATTATGGTTTTTGGTTTACCAACCCTTATAAGGGCGGCATTGCTGCGTAGAAGATCATTCAAACAAAAGCAACATCGTAACCGCCCTAACAAGGGCGGTTTTTAATTAGAAAGGGCAAAATCATGTTGATTCGCAATCCAAATAGTCATGAACTCATGACGTTGCCGCGCGGCGCTGCTTACCTAGCAGCACGAGCTTCTTTGGCAGGTGGGGATTTAACTCAAGTGCCAATGGAGAGTATCACCACTGCAGAAAGATTATTGCAGACTGCAGACTGCGTGGGGACGCTAGTTTGCTGTAAGGGCTGTGAAATTGTTGCTACTCCATGCCCGGTTGCGATGCGCACACGGCAAGCAGTGACAGCCGCCATTCTTGGGAGGCCGGCGGGGATTGAGGGTGTGCCAGACGAAAGATCCGTGCTAATTGCAGCGATGGACGCCTGGCAAACTACCTATGCTGATGAACAAGCGGCGATTGCGCAGCACCTGGCGCTTTTGCGTAAGGCGGCAAATGCAGAATCTGAGGTATAATCAAAGTGAGTATGAGCAAACAAGTTATCTTAACGGGGATTCGGGCGAATAACGATCTGACGATTGGCAATTATTTCGGGGCGATTATGCCAACAATTGACATGGCTGCGACACGCGCCGATGAGTTCCAAGTTAATTTATTCGTGCCTGATCTGCACAGCTTTACGACACCGATAGATCATACTAAATTACATGATCAGATTTGGCACAACATCCGCGTCTTTGCCGCTGCTGGACTGCCGCTGGATAAGCCAGATATTCACATTTACCGCCAGAGTTATATTCCAGCCCACTCAGAAATGACCTGGATTTTGGATTGCTTTACCGGTATGGGTGAAATGGCTCGTATGACGCAGTTTAAAGATAAGTCTGGCGCCGCTACGAGTGATGATGAGCAGTCTTCCTCGCAAGACAGGGTGTCAGTCGGTTTATTCAACTACCCAGTGCTGATGGCGGCTGATATTTTGCTATATGGTGCAACCTATGTACCTGTTGGCGACGATCAATCGCAGCACCTAGAGTTTACTCGCGATATTGCAGAGCGTTTGAATGCCAAGTTTGGTGAGTTGTTCACCGTGCCTAAGCCTGTACAAGAACAACATGCATTTTTTGGGAAAGATCAGGGGCTACGGATCAAAGATCTTCAAGACCCGACTAAGAAGATGAGTAAAAGTGATGACACTGGTAACGGGGTTATATTTCTCGGCGACACTCCTGAGACAGCCGCCAAAAAGATAATGAGTGCTACGACTGATTCAGTGGGCAAGGTTGCTTACGACCCTGATAAGCAGCCTGGAGTCGCTAATTTATTACAAATCCTGGCCTTGTTTAGTCATCGGGACCTGCAAGAGGTTATAGGGGAATGGGAAGGCAAGACCATGTATGGCGATCTCAAGAAGGCGGTAGCCGATGCCTGTAGCCAGTTTTTGACGACTTTTCAGGCTAAACTCGCGTCAGTAGATGATAATCTTCTGCAAGCGAAGCTCGAGGCTTCAGAAGCGGCCATGCGCGAGCAGGCGGGCAGAACCTTATTAACCGTCCAGCAAGCTGTCGGTTTGCGACCCAAAGGCCAATGAAGCTCACTATAGACGAGAATGACCGGGGTAAGCGACTGGATCAATTTGTGCTTGCCCTCTATCCGGCACTCAGCCGAGCGTTTATTAAGCGGTTAATTGAGGATGGCAAGATTACTGTCAATCAAGAGGTGCTGAAAAGTGGCCACCGGCTGCGCATCGGCCAGATAGTTGACATTCAGTTTGATCCAGTCGAGTTAGAACAGATTGAAAGCATTGATTTACCGGTGCTGTATGAAGATGACGATGTACTGGTAGTGGACAAGCCTTCAGGAGTGATTAGCCATGCTAGGGGCAAGTTCTGGAATGAGCCGTCGGTCGCCTCATTTGTGCGCGAAAGAAGCGGTCAGGTTGGTGAGCGAGCTGGGATTGTCCACCGGCTGGACCGGGCCACCAGCGGTGTTATGATTTGTGCTAAAAACAGTCAGGCTCTCAAGTTCTTGCAGCGGCAATTTGCTGACAGGACGGTTGAAAAGACCTATATTGCGATAATTCGGGGAACTTTGGATCCACCAAAAGCCATTATTGACGTGGCCCTGGCTCGCAATCCGGCAAAACCACAAACGTTCATGGCAGACCCAAATGGCAAATCAGCAGTGACCACCTATGAAATTACCAAGGATAATGGTGTCTATTCTGAAGTTACAATGCTGCCAAAAACCGGGAGGTCGCATCAGCTCCGGGTACACCTGCATTACGTTGGCCATCCGATCGTTGGGGATCTGTTGTACGGCGGCGAGCCTGCCGAGCGACTGCTTCTCCACGCAGCCAGTCTTCGGATAACCTTGCCATCCGGCGAAACCAAGTTATTTGAAGCGCCGCTCCCAGCTGCATTTAACACCATCATGAAGTCGGAAAAAATGCATGCCTAGCGATTTGCTGATTTCAGACCAAACCAATCAGGCAATACGGGCCTTCTTGGCTCGCCCGAGCCACGCTGTAGCCATTCTAGGGCCTGAAGGGGCAGGAAAGCTCGCTCTGGCTATGCGGGTTGCCGCAGATATTCTCCAGATTGATACGCAAAAATTAACGGAATACCCCTACTTTACTCAAATAGATTACGGAGAAAAGGCTATACCTATTGAAGCGATCCGGGAACTGCGGGGTGTCACGACGCTTAAAACTCTTGGAACAGGCACGATACGGCGGGTTATTATCATCGCCAATGCCCATCAAATGACCATTGAAGCTCAGAATGCCTTGCTGAAAACACTGGAAGAACCACCTGAAGACACCGTCCTGATTTTGACTGCCATACCCGATGAAGGGCTCTTACCAACTGTTTTGTCTCGGCTCACCAGAGTGCGGCTAGTGGTACCGTCCATCGAAGCTGCTAGAAGCTACTTTGACAAAGAGTTCGCGCTTACAGACATTGATAAAAACTACCTGATGAGTGGCGGCCGACCAGGCATTATGGTGAGTTTGCTGCGCGGTGATCAAAACCACCCCATGGTGGCGGCAATAACCGAGGCCAAACAGCTCATTGCCAGTCAACCGTTTGAACGGATGGTGAAGGTAAATGATTTATCTAAGGATAAGAAAAGCGCTGACATGCTCCTTGATGCGCTAGCTCTGGTGTACCGTTCACTATTAACCGCTGCTGCCACAAATGGTACGCAAGATCGTCTCAAATATTTTCACCGAGCTCTTATGGCAATTAATGAGCTACAAGAGCTTAAGCGACATAACCCGAATACTAAGCTTGTATTAACTAATCTGATGTGGCAGCTCTAAGGTCCTTACATTCATATAAAATTCAGGTATAATTAATCTCACCATGCTTGAACTTCTGCTGTTAGCAGCCTTTGGTTTTTACGCCTACAAGAGCAGCGACGTTCGTGAAGAAGAACTGTCGGAGATTCCTCGTCGCATCGGCGATAAGCTCGGAAAACTCTGGGATAT
Organism: Candidatus Saccharimonadota bacterium; assembly: GCA_018499905.2. Lineage (GTDB taxonomy): Bacteria > Patescibacteriota > Saccharimonadia > Saccharimonadales > AQU-01 > AQU-01. The sequence continues at coordinate 10,165 of JAHBAU020000018.1, forward strand.
AGCCCACCAGGGTATGCGTGAGAACCGTTTTTTACGAGCCGAGAAGGCGCTCTTAACCATTTTACGCATAGATGAGCGCAACGCAGCAGCTTATAACCGATTGGGTATCTTGTACGCCAAACAAAAAGAATATAAAGATGCCATCGATTGTTTTGAAATTGCCTCTAGTATTGAAGCGACACCATCCAGCTTGCACAACCTTGGACTTATCTATTTTGAAACCGAAAATTACGAAAAAGCAGCTATAGCTTTTGAGCAAGCACTTAAGCTAGAAGACGGACTTGCCACTCGGCACATTGCCTATGCCAAGGTGCAAGAAAAGCTCGGCAACCATAAATTGATGATTCAAGAGCTGATCAGGGCCGCCGAACTTGAGCCAAGCCAGGAATCTTACACCTTACTGCTGAAAGCCTACGAAGGATTTGATATGGCTGCCCAAGCAGATGTTATTCGCGAAAAACTACAGCGCCTCAACCGAAGCTCAACTCCGCGTCCAAAGCGTGTATTGCGCCCCCGCCGAGTGGTCGTATAGGCTGGCTGAAGCAGATAGAGTTGTAATACAACCCCTGTTTTGATACACTTTCCGAGGTAAAATGCCGCCTTAGCTCAGTGGTAGAGCAACAGTTTTGTAAACTGTGGGTCGTCGGTTCAAATCCGACAGGCGGCTCCAGATCGAACCTAGCTTCAGCCTCACCCCAAGATTGGCAATCAAGTGACCAATCTTGGGGTGAGGCCTAGCGCTGTTTCGATCTTAGCCCCACAAAAGCAAGCTTTTGCGGGGACCCCAAATGTACGTTGCAGGGTTAGTGAAGCGGTCAAACACGGCAGACTGTAAATCTGCTGGCTTATGCCTTCGTAGGTTCGAATCCTACACCCTGCACCAGTTTCCTTATCATAAAGACTCCTTCGGAAGTCTTTTTTGTTTGCTAAGATATGTATATGCCTGAAAAACTGAAATCTGTAATGCTACTTCCAAAGAATGAAAACAGGCTACTACTTCAGTCATTTACGAACCCCGACGGTGTAGTCACCTGGGATGGTTTTGGCAGCTTTTATTCAAGCGAAGAAGATCCAGCGTCTACCGCGGAAAGAGTTTTTAAGGAATACTTTAAATCAACAGCACTGCACGTACGACTAAAGGAACGAGCGCGGCTTAATTATCTTATTGATAAGCCCAGTGGCTTGGTTGATTTAGACGTAACTGTTTATTTTGTCGATATAGATAGTAGCTTGCCGATACCTGACCATACCAAGTTGTTTGCTAGTGAGAATATACCATACGCTCAGATGCACCAAGCAACTGGCAAGTGGCTACCGTTACTATTGGAGGGATCCGAGAGTATTAACGCGCAAATAAAGTTAAAGCAATCCTCTGATCATACGATAGGCATGGTCACTGAATTTACTGTAAATAAGAGATGATAGTACTTCAAAGCTGTTGTTCCGGGTCGAATTAGGTTATCGAACCACACCCGTTTCAGAGCTGTCTTTTAGTTACTAGAGCAATTAGGGTTTGATTGACGCGATTATGATCTAGATGGGCAGGGTGTATGCACTGTTATCTTCGAGACGACGGTTCAACTCGGTGCGTATGCTGTGTAAGACACTCAACGTGCGTCGAGTTTGTGCTTCACTTGCTTCTGGGTGCGGAACTACTTCGTGTAACGCAATCCTCGTTGCGACTACACCTTCTCTTTGTTGTAGGTCAATCCAGTAACCGACACGATTTCTCTGGCTCTCACTGTCGTCAGCCGTTGCTACCATAAGTTTCGCGGCCGCAACGTGTTGTCGCCGTCGGGCGGCTTTATAAATTCCATCAAGAGCTTCTATGGCAATATCCCTATCTGACACTGACTCATGGCGTCCATCTCGTATGCGAAGCTCCATTTCGGACATTTGAGTTATTGTCGGATTGAGCACTTGTGCTTGCTCATCAAGCGTCTTAATTAGACGTACCGTTTCCGGTGGACGAGTCGCATCGTCGTGTATTTGCTCACCATGTTCTTGGACAATATCTTGAGCAACACGTGAAAGCTGTCGATATATTGCTGGAGCCGTGTGAGGCCAAGATGTACCGTGATTACCCAAGCCAGGTCCTAGGTCATGTCGAGCGAGCCAAAGATTGTCTAATGTTGGCGCACCCATGGCCATGTCTGCCATAGCTTCTGTAGTAAATCCTGCTGTAAAAAAGCCATTGTTATAGTTACTAGGCATAAATTTTGGAATATCAACTCCTGGTGTTCTCCCAAGTAGTTCATGCACTCTGTTGGCGCCGGCAGGACCGTTGGTTGTTTCAAAGTAGAAAATTTCTGGTCGTGTAAAATCATCATGTAGTATAAGGTGTCCTTCGCGAGCTTCGATAAGCCCATGCAATGACATGTCCTTAAGCTCATCTGGGTCTGGTGCTACGGGTTCGTCGGTCTCAAATAAAAAATCATCCCGAGCACGTAATAACCCGTACGCATTCGTCAACATTGCTTCAGTCATGATACCGTCAGCTTTAAGTGGATCGTAATATCGTGCATAGGGTTCTCTGAGAAGTCCGGCATATCGCCGACCCCCAGTTTCACTCAAACAGGCCGAGGCATAAAAAGTATTACCATTATGATCGCGTGTCTCGCAAGTACTGGGATCAAACTCAAAACCAAGATGCTCTGCAACTCTTACTTGTGTGTCGAGGTTTATTGGTGCATGAGCCATAACCCATGAGTCGTCTGATCTGTGCCGTAACATAAAAATATACTTTAACAGGTAATACGTAACCATTCAAGCTATATAGACAACAGAGGTAGCTTGTGGTAAAATCATCACTCAGTTACGCACGCAAATGTATAGTGCAGGCGCAGCTGTAAGCTTCAAAGCAGCTGAGCAAACAACAAACTATACTCTTCAAGGAGATAATTATGGCTGATGCCAAAAAAATAGTCGCAAATCTTAAGATGAAAATTCCAGCCGGCAAAGCTAGTGCAGCGCCCCCCGTTGGTAGCACCCTCGGTCAGTATGGCGTTAACATGATGGATTTCATCAATCCGTTTAATGACGCAACTCGCGACATGGGTAATGTCACTGTCACAGCACATATTGCTATCTATGATGATCGCAGTATGAAGTTTCGAGTAGTCGGACAGCCGACTGATGATATGATCCGTGCCAAGCTTGGTATTGATAAAGGATCGGGCAAGCCAAACAGTGAAAAGATTGCCAAGAAGCTGACTAATGCGCAATTGACAGAGATCGCTGAAGCTAAGGCGCGTGATATGAACGCTGAAGATATTGATGCCGTCAAGAAAATTGTAGCCGGTACCGCCCGTAGCATGGGTGTCGAAGTAGAACAATAAACAATCAAAAATAAAGTATTAAAAACAACAAGCATGAGTAAACTGCTCATGCTTGTTTATACTTCATAGTAACTATGAGTGGTTATGGGCAACAAGAGCAGGATCTTTATGTTGGTATTGAAAGACATGGTTTTGTTCCCCAGCCAGTTAGTCTAGATGTACATGAACTGGCTTTAGTCGCTTGCCAGGCTTCAGTTAGGGGTTTTGAAGCACCGGAGTGGAGCGTACTGCGAGGTGTAATTCGAAACGAAGATTGGCAGCTGACTCTCGATGGTTCGCCGGTTAGGGGTTCGTTTGGCTTAATACATTGTGGTGTCAGAGCGGCTGTTAACGGTGCTTTAGAAGATGTCGAGAGGGCTATTACTGGCTTCGTAGAACAGTATCCAAGTCTTGGCAATAAGACCCTAATCTGATAAAATAACATTTAAGTAAATCTAATTTTTTGTGGGAGTCTGCCTTACAACAGACGCATGCACCACGAAAGGGGATCATATGGCGGAAGCCAAAAAAGCGACAAAAAAAGTAACAGAAGCTGAGGTTGTAGAACCGGTGGCTGAAGAAGCTGCTGCTCAAGCTGAAGCTAAATTAGCCAAAGCCGGTAAACGCAGCGCCAAGGCTGTCAAGGAAACCGAAGCCAAAATTGCCAAGGAAGAGCGTAAAGCTCAGACAAGCGACGGCGCTACTGAAGCAAGAGCTGTCACTCAGAAGCCAACACGCAGCCGCTTAGAGCGCCGCGGTAAGAAATACCGTGCAGTTGCCGAGAAGATTGAGAAAGACAAGGTTTATAGCCTGAAAGAAGGCTTGGGCCTAGCTATTGCTACCAGCCCAACCAAGTTTGACGCTAGTGTTGAGCTTCACCTTAATTTGAACGTTGATCCAAAACAAGCTGACCAAAACATTCGTGGCAGTGTCGCATTGCCATCTGGAACCGGTAAAGAAGTCCGGATTGCTGTTGCGGCCGACACTGTTGACGCAGCCAAGCTGACGGCTGCCGGTGCAGCACTCGTTGGTGAAGAGAAAATTTTTGCCGCCCTCGATAAAGGACAGATTGATTTCGATGTACTGATCGCCCTACCAGCAGTCATGCCAAAGCTTGGCAAGTACGCCCGTTTGCTCGGTCCTAAAGGTCTGATGCCTAACCCAAAGAGCGGCACCGTTACTCCTGATCCAATTAAAGCCGTAACAGAAGCGAAGGCTGGTCGGGTTGAGTATCGCGTTGACAGCACCGGCATTATTCACCTCTCTATCGGCAAGGTCAGCTTTGGAGTTGAGAAGCTCGAAGCTAATGCAGCAGCTGTTATTGGCGCTATTAAAGCGGCAAAACCAGCTTCGATTAAAGGCGGAGTCTTCATGAAGGTCGCTTACTTATCGACCAGCATGGGACCAAGTCTCAAAATTACGACTTCAGAATCCTAAGATAATCAGGTAAAATACTGGTCATGCTTATTATCGGCATGACCGGGCCTATCGGTCACGGCAAAACAACATTTGCCCGTGGGTTAGAGAAAATTGTTCCAGAGACTATTCATCTCGAATCAAGTCTGGTTATTGCTGAAGTAGTAAACGCGCTGCACGCCAAAACAACCAAGCTGCCCGAGCGCGATAACCTCGATTCAATTAATGAATGGTTGCAGCCTTTGCCTGAGATATTGCTACAGACTGTCAAAGCACACTGTTCATTTGCACAGATTCAGCTGCAAGCATATGAAATTGAGCGGCATCCTATAGAGTTTGGCAAGCTATTCCTCCATATTGAGAATATGACTCGAAACCCTGACCTAGCCAAGACCGAGATCGATGTTGATAACAAGGAAAGATATCGCCCAATCTTGCAGTGGATTGGTGGCTATTTGGTGAAAAAAGTTGACTCTGGCATCTGGTATAAAGAGCTTGTGCGAAGAGCCCATAACGCTGAAATAGCTGGCAGTAAAATTTGCGTCATCGGTGGCTTACGGTTCCCCTCTGATGCAACAATCTTGAAGCAAGCTGGCGGGGTTATTGTTAAGGTCTATCGACCAGGACATCTGCAATATGACATGCTTGATCCAACCGAACGAGAACGCGATAATATCCCAGTTGATACCACCATTGTGAGTGACGGCACTGTTGAAGATATGGAACGTTGTGCTGCCCAAGTTTGGCAGGACATACAAACGCATAATCTGCAGCGCACCTATCGCTCGTCAGACCACTCACAGTAGCGTACAATCAGGAGTACTGACAAGGAGACCATTATATGAATGTATTTTTGATTGCAGCCACATCTATTGATGGCTTTATTGGTCGCGGGCCTGGCCATTTTCCAGACTGGACATCACCTGAAGATACCGAATTTTTTGTGCAGAAAACCAAAGCCGCCGGTGTACTCGTCATGGGGGCAACTACCTACCAAACCTTAATTGACAAGGGGCGAAAGCTACCTGGCCGGCGGGTCATTGTGTATACTAACAACCCGACCAAATTTGATGGAGCTGTTGAGACGACGAGCAAAACCCCAAAAGCCCTATGCCAGCAATTAGAGGCCGAAGGCGTGACAGATCTAGCGGTCTGTGGCGGTAGCACTATTTATGGCTTATTCGTGGCGAGTGGCATGGTGAACGAACTGTTTATAACCGTTGAGCCACTGGTATTTGGCGCCGGTTTGCCGCTTTTTGACCGTGAGCTTGATGTCCGCTATGACTTGCAAGAGATAACCCAGCTTAACCAACATACCCGGCTCATGCATTATGTCGCTAGCCACTCGTGAAACAATTGAAACAAAACTGGTAGATAGTGTCTGCCGTTTGTACGGTCTGACTCCTACGACTTATACCATACCAAACAAAGGCTACCGCAATCGTTCATATGGCTTTATTGCTGGCAAAGAGCACTACAATCTACTGCTTTATAAGCGTGAAGCGCGCGCACTAGAGCTTATCAAACGAGCCAATAGTGTCGGCGATACCTTGGCCAATTCAAGATTTCCGGCACGGCAGACTGTCGATGGTCGTATCATAAGGGTAGGTAACCGACTTGCCTGTCTGTACCAGTATATCCCCGGTGTGACTATTCCATGGGAAGCCTATACGCGCCGGCACCTTACGGAGCTCGGCAGCACTATGGCGCAGATGCATCACTTGCTAAGCAAAACCAGTCTTATTCTGCCCGCCGTAGAAGACGTGCTGAAGGCACAGCTGGCCGAAATGTCTGTCTACTTCAATCAGCCAGGTGTTTTACGTGCGTTACAGATAAAACTCAGGCTCGCGCTCACGACCAAAGATTTAGTAGGCTATGCAGTCACTATCGATGAGCTAAAGACGCTGTCCGGGCGACAGCCGTTGCATATGGATTACGTGCGAGGCAACATCTTATTCGATGAATCAGCTGCAGCTCCCACAATAACTGGCGTCATTGACTTTGAGAAGGCGGCTATGGGCCATCCGCTAGTTGATGCCGCACGAACGCTAGCTTTCTTAGCCGTTGACTGCAAGTATCAAACACCAGCGCGGGCGCAGCGCTACTTTCTGCATACGGGCTATTTGAACAACGCAGCAGACTTGGAAAACGAAATGAGCACTAATCTATTTACGCAAGTTATTAACCTTTTCTTGCTTCATGACTTTTATAAATTCTTACTCCACAACCCGTATGAAGCCTTGAATGAGAACCATCATTTTAGACGTACGGCAGCTCTCTTGGTGCAAAAAAGGCTACTCCGCCTGTTGTAGCTTCGACAGAGAGACTGCAACGGTAAAACTGCTATAATTAAACAGAAGAACTAGAAAGACACTGGAGGGTAACAGCTGTGGCAGTATCATGGAAGAAGCGACTGGTGGCACAAAGCGATTTAATGACGCTTCGTGAAAAACTAAAAGACAAGAACTTAAAAATTGTGTTTACCGCCGGGTCATGGGATCTGTTGCATGTTGGCCAGTGTCGCTACCTAGAAAAAGCCAAAGAACAAGGTGATATTTTAGTTGTTGGTGTCTCAAGCAACGAGGCTATTAAGCGAGTTAAAGGCCCAAATAAGCCCATTTTAGATGAGCGCATTCGAGCCGAGATGTTAACCTATTTTCGTTTTGTCGATTTTGTGACGATTCTGCCCGAACCAAGCTGTCAGCCAACCCTCGGTTTGCTGCAGCCCGACGTGTTTATTACGGTCAAAGAAGACTGGACTGATAATTACAAAGAGTCAAAAGAGTACAAAACTGTCGTGAAGTACGGCGGCACGGTACAGGTTGTCGATCGCCAGTCGACGGTCCTTTCAACGACTAAAATCGTCCAACGCGCAATTGGCGGTCAATTAGGCGAAGTTTTCAAGGAGTTCATGGAACTGCGCAAAGACCCGCTCAAAGAACGGTAGAGTGCCAAAAGTGACACAGCTGACCCCCGAACAACAAGCAAAGCAAATCTACTATCGTGACGCCCGCACGAAAGGCCATTACGATAAAATTTGGCAATCGGTTGGTAAGTGTGTGTTTTGCGACTTGCGTGACAAATACATCTTCCATGAAGAGAACGGTATTGTTATGACAGTGGCGTTGTTTGCCTACATTGATGGCAATTTCATGATTGTACCCAGACGCCATGTGCGATCGGTTAAGGAGCTATCAGAAGCCGAATGGCTCACTGTGCAAAAAATGATGTATATTGCCAAAAAAATCATTAAAAAAGCCTACGGGATTAAGGGTCTGCAATTTATTGTTCGTGATGGCGGCATTGAGGCGCAAAGCACAGTCAGCGATCATTTACACATGCATGCCATCCCGTTTGATGCGCCGGACTTAAGCGTCTGGAATTACCGCGAGCTGAAACTGACGCCTTATGAAAATGCCGAAAGATACCGAAATCACCGTGAGGACATTGAATCACTCGGCAAGAAATTCGACACGAAATATGGTTCCAAGACAAAGCAAAAGGTCGACGCTAAAGCGCTGTATAGGGAAGCGTTAAAACAAGCTTTGACAGAGAAAAAAGAGTCGAAAGCTGTTAAGACAGCTAAAGTCGGTGCGGCGGTGATTGCCGGTTCTAATGTCTTTGCCAGAGCTAACGCCAATCTTGTGAACGATACAATGGATGTGCAAAAAGATGACGGTATATGGACGAGCCCGCCCACGGTTGCCCACGCCGAAGAGCAATGCGTGGCATATGCGGCAGCAACTGGTATCTCATTAAAGGGATCGACCATGATTGTGACGCTCTCGCCATGCATGACCTGTTCGCGGCTCATTGTTAGCGCTGGAGTGAAAGAAGTGCATTATATTGATGATTGGTGGGACACGCAGGCTCTCGACTTCTTGCGCGCCAAAGGGATAAAAGTAGTAAAACTAAAACGAATGAAGAAGGAGAAGCGGCCATGACGCACCCCGAATACGAATATCTAAAAATTATGGCCGATATCTTAAAAAACGGTAAAGGCAAGCCAACGCGTGGCATTCATGGCATAAAATCAATTTTTGGCGCTCAAGCACGATTCGATATGCGCGCAGGTTTTCCGCTGTTAACGACCAAGAAAATGCCGTTCAAGACCCTCTTACATGAGCTTATATGGTTTATCTCTGGCAGGTCAGATGTGTCCTATCTTCATGAGCACGGCATTAAATACTGGGACGGCTTTTTGGATGGCAAAAATGACCTCGGGAGAGTGTATGGTGTGCAGTGGCGGCATTGGCGCCGGGCTGATGGCACGGAGTTTGATCAGTTGCAGTGGGCGATTGATGAAATCAAAAACAACCCGCACTCCAAGGCAATTATAGTCAGTGCCTGGAATGCCGGCGAGCTGAAGGAGATGCGGTTACCGCCCTGTCATACGATGTTTCAGTTTGATGTAACTAAGGGCAAGTTGCGATTGCAGCTCTACCAGCGCTCGTGGGACGTGTTTTTGGGCGCGCCCTTCAATATTGCCCAGTACGCACTGCTATTGCATATGGTGGCGCATATTACCGGTCTGGAAGCCCGTGAATTAATCATTTCAGCTGGCAATGCGCATTTGTATAATAATCATCTTGATCTGGCCAAAGAGCAGCTTAGGCGCAAACCGTACCCGTTCCCCAAGTTAAAGATTGTGGGTGATATCAAAAGTATCGATGATTTTACGGAAGATAACTTTGTACTTGAAGGTTACGAATCCCATCCTAAAATTGCCGGTGACCTCGTCATTATTTAACGAGCTTTTTGTAAGCGGCAATATGGTCGTTCACCATCCGGTCTAGCGTAAACCGCGCTTCAAAATCGGCTCGACAGTCTTTTCGGTTGATAGTCTCAATTTGTTTTAGTGCTTTTGCCAGCCCTTGCACAGCGCGTGATTCATCAACTACTTCTTTGCGGTCTTCTTGCCGCTTGATGAGGGGCACAATAAAGCCAGTATGGCCGTCCTTGACAACCTCGCTAATAGCACCACTGTCAAGACCTATGACCGGCGTACTAGCCGCCAAAGACTCAATCATGACCATGCCAAAAGGTTCGGTAAAGACAGACGGGATAATGAGCGCCTGTGCTCCTGCTAGCAGCTTGTTCTTTTGATTCTGGTCTCCGACAAAGCCAAGGTATTCAATAAAAGGGTCATTTAGGAGTGGCAAAATAGTAGATTGCCAGTATAGGTCTTTTTGGCCGGCATAATGCTTGCCGGCAATTTTAAGTCGCAACGGCTGTATGGCGGTTTTGTTGTAGAGCTGTACGGCCTTGATTGCCAAATGCAAACCCTTTGCTTCGATAATACGACCCAGGAATAGGATGTATGGGTTGTTGGTATCGGGTTTGCCAATGCTGATACTCTTAGGATCTAGGCCGTGGTAAATGTTGGCGATCCAATTTGTGTCTTTGGGCATTGTTTGCCGCTGAGCAAATGACAGTGATAACCAATTAGCGCCTGCGTACTTGGGCATGACTGCCTTGTAGCGAACGAGGAAATTAAAGGGATCGTGGTGCGTGAATACAACTGGCTTATGACACAGAGGAGCAAAAGGTAGTGCAAGCTCTTCTTCGTTGGTATAGATATGCACGATGTCAAGCTGATCTTCGTTGGCCATCTTGTAAGCTTTTGCAATCAACTCAGCTTGTAATTGCCTAGACAGGGTAATAAAGGTCAACGGGTGTTTTTTTAATAACGAAACAGCACTATCACCTCGTGCGGCCAATTCAGCTTCGAACAAAGTCGTATCGCTCGTTATATTGTGCGCAGAGGTTGTCAGCGGGCCTGGTGTAAACAAAAAAACCTCATGACCGACTGCCTGCAAACCTTCTGCAAGCTGCTTAGCCAGTACGCCTGGTGAAAAGATCACATGCGGCAAAACAGCGTCCTGCATGAAAATATGAGGCACTATCAAGCCTATGCGCATAAATCACTCAACAGAGAGAAATTATTTTTCTTCTTCGTCCAAAAAGCTGATATCAAGCTCTTCATCGGTGAGCTCATCATCTCCGTAGTATCCATCGGCTTCTGCCATTGCTTGCTCTCCCTCACTTATTCCTAACAGAATATTATGTCTTTTTTGTATCTATAACACAAGTTCTGCTATGCTTACAGTCATAACAAGGTGTAACTTCTGTGGATGACCAAACCACCGGCGCATTACTAGCAATTGACGATGGGTATGGTACGCTCGCGGACGCAGATGTCCAGGGTCTGGCAGAACTCTTAGCTGCTGAAGGTTATGAGGTGGTCATTTGGGATTATCAAGCAGAGGATATGCCTACTGGTTATTTTGTAGCACGTTATGAGGCTGGCCAGTATGGACCTTTGTCGTCAACCAACCCCTATATTGCAGTACTGCTTTACATTGTTGATTACTTTGATGCGGCGCAGGACATCGCTGCCCACGTTGCCGAAGGTTCGGTTGTAATAGCGCTGAATTTTGCGACCAGTGTCGTGGCGCGGGAGGCGGTAAAGTTTTCATCGCAACCAGAGCGGGCAGCCTTTTACTTATGGGCCGATCAGATGCTGTTTGATACGTTTGGGCTAAAGCGCCCGCATAAAACAGTGCTCATTAACGGTGACGCCGCTGAAGTTTCAGTCAAAGCCCGCGTGTTTACTGAAATGAGCGGTGTTTTCTCACGGGATTACAAAGTTATTGATGCTTACCGTAACGGACACCGTTTGGCGCAAGACGATATCGATCATTTGATTATGGAGTCGGTGCGGGGTGTACTGCCAGAGCCACCGTTGTTTGAACCTGCAGTCAAAGAACAAGAGACTGCTTCTGTGCCATTGCCAGAGCTACCAGATTCGCTTAGCGAAGAGTATCAGCGAGGGGTTGCTGACTTGCTGCATATGCGAACTACAGTTGTTGTGCAGCTCAAAGAAGCTGGCGCCTCAGAAGAAGAGTGGATATATGTCCAGGCTCTACTGACACCGTTGGCGCTGCAGCCAATGGAGCCTATGAATGCGCTAAGCAAAGCAGCTGAAGGAATTACGGCTGGCTACAGCCAAGATCATACCGCCGTTAAACTTGTTGAGCATTGGCCCAAAAACGAATACGATCTTTTGCCAACGCTGTTATTTCCGCACAGTTCGTTATCTGCAGCCGAACTGACTGCTCGGCTTGACAAGCTGCCTTTCGAGCAAAAGGATGCACTGCTACAGACACTGCTGTCAGAGGCAATGCAATCTGGCACACTATCTGAACTTCAAATCTCGTATACTTTTGAGCTCCTGACTAGTTATGAAGCTATGCGTACTATCCAAGGTCTCGTACCAGATGCAGTTATATTGGTTCAGGCTCTAACGCCTCGTTACGAGTATGAGATGCCTGAGAGTATTGAACAGTACAATTTAACCGATGCGTATCTTGAATGTTTTGATAAAAGCTTTGAGCTATTTAGTCGTCTTGAGTCATCTGCCCAGGATTCAATTGCCCCCAATGCGTGTCTTAGGGGTCACAAATTACGGTGGAGACTCGTGCTTGACGGTGCCAATCAAAACACGATCTTCGGCTATCATAATAGCGAGCAAGAGGTCGGACAGGTTGTTGCTAAGATGTTTAGTAAACTTGAACAATACCACCCGTTATTACAGGCCTTGCTAGTGGCTCGACACTTATCATAATTGCTGGGACTGGTGGCTCACAGCCAAGTCGTACGACATCAGGATGCTTTGGTGTAAGTCGATTCAAATCTTCAGGGGTATAGTCGTCTAAGGAATTTATTGCAGTGACGGTGACTTTCCCTTGATCTTTAACAACCCTTTTAATAGCCCCTACAACCCCGTTGATTGTTATGTCGCCATTATCAGTAGCTTCAAGACCAAGGGCGAGGCCAATATTGAGGTCGGTCTGAGGTATTTCAACACGACCCTCTGGTGTTCGAATAATCTGTACTACAACTGGTTCAATTGGAATATGTTGTTGAAGCTTATGGAGAACGGTATCGCCAGCAATTACACCCAACTCAAAAGCTGTTCGCGGCTTTTCGCCGCGGTCATAGGATGTTGCGCCATCAGAGCCTGGCCTCAACACGTCGAAATCAATAAATTCACCAGCCATATTTTTTACCGCATTAAAGCATAACAGTAATAATTGGTATTGTCAATAGGTCGTCTCAAATAAGTTGACAATAATATCCAGGGGCGTATTCTAGTTTTTGTATGGCATTATCCAAAAACATTAGCCTCATTCTCGTGAACCTCTCAGAAGGCTGTGTTCTTAATGGGTTGAAGCCGTAAAGCACCGAACACACGCCAGTTACAAAGAAAGGCTTCGACCCTAAAATCGAAGTCTTTTTATTTAAAGGGGGATCGCTATGAAGGAAATTTTTTGGAGAGAACAGCGTGGGGCAACATGCCATGTCTTCGATGGCAGTGAACCAGATGGCCTAACGGCAGATGGACAAGCCCAGCTGACGATTTGGACTGCTCAAGAATGTCCGGGAGTTATGGTCGTCATTGAAGACGCCTTGCCGAATGCTACTGATGTGGGTTGGGAGTATTTCACGCAGCCCGTTCAGATTACTATGCCCGGTGTTGAACTGGGAGCAGTGACATGGCAGGGATAAGCGGGGTGCACAGCACAGAAGGCGGCAGTATGTTTAGCGATGGCCCGCATCGCGTTTTAGACAAGCGACTTATGGGCGAACAGTTACAATACGATGATGAGGTGACCTGGCCATTCAGCTCAATGCTCCGTGAGCCTGCCGGTCAGCCAGGTGTGGCAGCGTCAGTCGAAGTCATTGGTGGCTGTATTGCGACCGACCAAGCTGCCGAACGCTGCTTCATACCCGATGAAAGTCAAGCCTACTAATGGGGAATGTTCGTGTCGTCGGTGAAATACCGGCCATCCTTACGGTTGAATCTGCAGATGATCTTCGAAATCAGCTTGGAAATAATGTGGCACAGTATCGTGGCGTTTCCAACGCTCGTGACGCAATGCTTTTGCCAATGATTGATATGGTTGCTGCCGCGGTTTTCTCTTCTGATGATGGTCAAGCAGCGCAGCAGCTGTTTCGTAGGTCATTTTCACAGGAACATTTGCGCGGACGGTCGACGTCCGATGATGCTAGGTTGTTTAAAAGCACACTAAGACATCTGTTTGGCTTTAACGACCGGGTCAAATTGCCGGTTATACGTGACACTATAGTCTCAGACACCGCTGGTACACCAAGGCGCCAGGTAAGCTGGCAATCTCTCGCAGAAATTCGCACTACGACCGATTCGACAGTTGTCTGTGAAGGAGTATTTCGACGCCCAATTACCAAACCTAATTCATCAAGGACAATGTGGGTCGAGCACGAACTGGTTGGCATCGTCGCGCCTGTTATACGGCATAGAGTAGTAAGATCCGAAGCTCGACCAATCAATCTTGAGATATATGACACAGTAGAGGTGCTGCCTGGTGATTACGGTAATTGGCAATCACAACTAGCATCGATATGGTAGTTGCACAAGCCAGATCGTATCTGTTATAATAAACTAGTTACCGAAGACAGTGACGTTCGCCAGCTGGCGGATTAAGAAGGTCACCGAGGCAAACAACAAACTATTTGTTTTTGTTTCTATAGGTGTGAAAGACTGTCTTCCTTGTATCAATTCAGATACAGTCAGGAAGACTTTTTTATGCCTTAGGGTAACAAACCACCGTCGGTCGATCGGTGTGTAGCACTAAACAAAGGAGAGATACATGGCTCAATCGAGAACCAAGAAAACAGAAGTCATTGACTCAGTCAGTGATCTGTTATCGAGCTCCAAATTAACAGTTGTCGCCAAGTATGAGGGGACAACAGTGAAGGCTTTGCAGGAACTGCGTCGCGAAGCTAAAAAGAATGGCACGAAAGTCAATGTCATTAAAAACCGCTTGGTCATCAAAGCTTTGGAGAAGGCTGGCAAAGAAGGTGTTGACACCTCTTCACTGAACGGCATGCTTTTGTATGCTTTCAATGCGGAAGATGAAGTAGCACCAGCTCAAGCCCTGAACACCTTTTTCAAAACCAATCCTGGCATGACATTTGTTGGCGCTATTACAGCTGACAACAAATTTATCGGCCCGGATGATGTAAAAGACCTAGCTAACTTGCCAAGCAAAGATCAGCTTCGCGCGATGTTGGTTGGCACAATTGCCGCACCAATCAGTGGCTTTGTCAATGTTATGGCTGGTAATGTTCGTGGAGTGTTGAATGTATTAAATGCAAGAGCAGAAGCTCTTGGAGAGAATTAAGGAGAATACTATGTCTGAAGATGCAAAGGTAGAGATACCAAAAGAGTTCGAAAAACTCGTTGCCGAGCTTGATAAGCTATCGGCTCTTGAAATTAGCAAATTTGTAAAGCTCCTTGAAGAGTATTGGGGCGTCAGCGCCGCTGCTCCTGCTGTAGCTGTTGCCGCTGCTCCTGCTGCTGGTGAAGCTGCTCCTGCCGAAGAAGGCAAGAGTGAGTTTGACGTTGTCCTGAAGGACGCTGGTGCACAGAAGGTTGCTGTTATCAAGGCTGTAAAAGACCTGACTGGTCTTGGTCTTGGTGAAGCTAAGGCTATCGTTGATGGTGCACCAAAGACCGTCTTAGAAAAAGCTAAGAAAGAAGACGCTGAAAACGCCAAGAAAGCTTTGGAAGAAGCAGGCGCTACAGTCGAACTTGCGTAAGTAAAGCGGTCCAGATCGCTTTTTCTAGTAATTGCCGCCAGGGTTGGCAAGTGGTTTATCCACAACGCTACACACTGGCGGCTTTACTTATAAGTAAAAGCATGGTAGCTTTAGGCCAAGGAGTTGGATTAAACAAACACCTCTTACCCGGGGTACGGAGTATAAAGAGAATGTCGGAAGTACCAGAAAAACAAATCAAAAGACTACGTGGACTTATCCAAGAAGCAGAAACGAGCCTAGCAGCAGCCAAAGAACTGCTTGTTAGTCTTGTTGGTGATGATCCTGTTGTGACTGCAGCTGTCAAGGATGAATCACTTGGCAAGGTCATTGAAGGCGTATTTGATGGACAAAACATGGTTGGCTCTGACGGTAAGATCTATCCGGTACCAGCTAATTACGCTTCGAAATCTAAACTCGTCCAAGGCGACATCCTCAAACTGACTATCGCTGACGATGGGGCATTTATGTATAAACAGATCGGACCAATACCGAGGAAGCAACTCGTCGGAGTCCTTGATCTTAAAGAAGGGCATTACTTTGTCACGGTTGGAACCAGAGCCTTTAGAGTGCTGTTAGCCAGTGTGACGTATTTCAAAGCCAAGCCTGGAGATCAGGTGAGTGTAAACGTACCTGAAGACGACAGCACTGCCGAATGGGCAGCCCTCGAAGCAGCCTTATAGTATTTTTCACAGACGACAAGACGGACACATAGGCGGTATACTTGCTTTATACAAAAGCGCTTTTGCTATACGGTAAAAGGCGCTTTATTAATCGAGGGTAGGTGAGTGTGAGTCAAGCGTTTTACCGTAAATACCGGTCAAAGAATCTGTCTGAAGTTGTCGGGCAGGATCATATTACCTCCACGCTGTCACAAGCGGTCGCTGCCGGCAATATTAGCCATGCCTATTTATTCACTGGGCCGCGAGGTGTAGGTAAGACATCGGTTGCTCGCATTCTCGCTCACGACATCAACAAATTGCCCTATGACGAAGAAAAGCCGCACATCGACATTATTGAGATTGATGCCGCCAGTAATCGCCGAATTGATGAGATTCGCGACATACGCGATAAAGTGCATATCGCCCCCGCCAGCGCCACCTACAAAGTCTACATTATTGATGAGGTCCATATGCTCACCAAGGAGGCCTTTAATGCCCTGTTGAAAACACTCGAAGAGCCACCGGCTCACGTGGTGTTCATTCTTGCTACGACCGAAGCGCATAAGCTGCCAGAGACAATCATTAGCCGTACGCAGCGATATAACTTTAAGCCTATAGATGATGTAGCGGCGGCTGGGCATCTGGCAAAAATTGCCAAGCAAGAAGGCATAGAAGCTTCTAAAGAGGCACTTGAGCTCATCGCTGCCTATGGCAAGGGCAGCTTCCGCGATAGCATTAGTCTGCTTGATCAATTGGCTAGTAGTGGACAAGCAGTTGAGCTCGAAACGGTGCGAGCTTTGCTGGGTGTACCCGCAGGTACCGCCGTATCGCTTATTCTTGAGACTATGCTGGCCGGCCGTTCTGATCAACTACTTACCCAACTACAAGACTTGCGAGCCAGTGGCATTGCGCCGGCAACAATCGCTGAAGAAGTAGCCAAGCAGCTCAGGGACAGGATGGTACAAGGCAGTTTGTCCGGCAGTGAGGTTAATTTGGCGCTGCTAGATAAGCTCATAGAAGTTCCTGCCAAATCACGACCTTATGATTATCTGGAACTGGCGCTACTTTCGGTTGCATTAGCTCGCCAAAGTCCAGCAGACACACCCGCTGAAGTGCCCAAGCCGCCTCATGTTGAAGCGCCTGCTGTCCAGCCGGACAATCAAATGAGCCCACCAGCCGAGCTTACTAAGCCAGAGGTAAAGCCTGCTCAGCCAGTGATAGTGCCTAAACCTTCCCCAAACGTCAGCGTAAAGTCTCAATTGGATGACAAGGTTTGGAATGCGGTGCTTACAGATATCAAGAAAAACTACGCCACCATTTACGGTATTATGCGAATGTCACGGCCACGGCTGGAAGCGGGTGAATTGCTGCTTGAGTTTGGATTTCCGTTTCACCATAAGCAAATTAATCAGGCAGCTAACAGGCAGAAGATTGCGTCGATTATCGCGACGCACCTAGGTGACGGGATAACCATTACAACCGCAGTTAATAGCGAATTGAATGCACCAGATGTTGTCTTGGACTCACAGCCTGAGATTGCTCCCGATAGTATTGGCAGCATAACCAATATATTTGGCGGCGGCGAAGTGTTAGAATCCTAGTACGAACGGAGGGGTTAAACGTTATGGCTGCCATTGTGCCACCACAAAATACCGATGCCGAGGCCAGTTTGCTGGGTGCAATTCTGATTGACTCTGACGCCATTGTAAAAATTGCTGACCGTTTGCAAGCGGCTGACTTTTACGACCCCAAACATCAGCGGATTTATGAAGCAGTAACCAAGCTCTACGAAAAGCATAGTCCGATTGATGTGCTTACCTTAGCTGATCAATTACGAGCTACCGGATTTTTAGATTTTGTCGGCGGGGCCGCCTACCTGACAGAGCTGACCAATTTTGTGCCGACGGCAGCACATGTTGAACAATACGCCGAGATTGTTGCCGAAAAATCCATGAGGCGCCGACTTATCAAAGCGTCACAGGACATTACTTCTCTTGGCCACGACGAGAATCAGAATCTAGCTGAATTAATCGAATCGGCTGAATCTAGTTTATTTGAGGTCAGTCAAAAGCATGTCAAACAAGACATAACTAGTCTTGAAACGATTTTGGGCGAAAGTTTTGATCGACTAGATGAGCTGCACCGTGACAAGGGTAAGATTAGGGGTGTGCCGACTGGGTTTAAGGATCTAGATAACATTCTGGCAGGCTTACAGAAATCTGATTTATTTGTTCTTGCAGCTCGACCGTCAATGGGCAAGACTGCACTAGTACTTAATCTGGCACTTAACATTGCAGTAGATGCAAAAGCACCGGTACTTATCTTCAGCTTGGAAATGAGCAAAGAGCAGCTGGTTGATCGTATGCTGTCTAGGGAATCAAGTGTGGATGCCTGGGCG
Organism: Candidatus Saccharimonadota bacterium; assembly: GCA_018499905.2. Taxonomy (GTDB): domain Bacteria; phylum Patescibacteriota; class Saccharimonadia; order Saccharimonadales; family AQU-01; genus AQU-01. The sequence goes on from JAHBAU020000018.1 coordinate 28,599, forward strand.
CTCCGAACCGGAAACCTGTCTGATAGCGATTTTGAGAAAATAGGACAAGCTATGGGCTCGTTGTCCGAAGCACCGATCTATATTGACGACACTCCCGGCATCACTGTCAGTGAACTACGCACCAAAGCCCGCCGGGAAGCCCACCAGCACGAGCTCGGCCTCATTATCGTTGACTATTTACAATTGATGAGCGGTGGTGGCAAGTTTAGTAATGAGGGCAACCGTGTCCAGGAAATCTCAGAGATTTCACGAGGGCTGAAGGGTATCGCACGCGAACTACGTGTACCGTTAATTGCGCTCAGTCAGCTGAGTCGATCAGTCGAAAGTCGACATCCACAAATTCCTCAGCTGGCCGATTTGCGGGAATCCGGCTCAATCGAGCAGGACGCCGATGTTGTGGCCTTTATCTACCGCGAAGACTACTACAATCCGCAGACTGAGCGAAAAAATATCACCGACATACTTATTAAGAAACATCGTAACGGCCCCACTGGCGGAGTTGAGCTCTACTTTGATAAAGAAAAACAGCGATTTCGAAGTCTTGACACCAAACGCTCGCAACCGTTTAGTGAGTAACCATGTATAATACCTGTTAAGTACAGCCATGAAGCAATTTCGTCGTATTCGAGCGTGGGTCGTGAACTACTGGCAAGGCATTGTCTTTGGGGCTGCTCTCGTTGGCGCGCCACTTTTCGTGCTAGTCTATCGTTTGAATACGCTTACTGACCGGTTATTGTTGACGCGCGAAGCCCAGGCTTTAGGCGGTGCATTCAACAAGCAAATCATATTTGAGAACCCACTTCAGTTGATGTTCAAGTTGCCTGAATATGCCCTAAAACTTGCTAAATTAAATACCTTGTTTGGGGTACGGCTCATCTCGGTCTGTTTTGCACTCATAACAGCATTGGCTATCTATTACGTGGCTCGGCAGTGGTACGGTAATAAGACAGCCATTGCTACGCTAGTCATGACAGTGACATCTAGCTGGTTATTGGCCTATGGTCGGCTGGCAACACCAGATATCGTATATCCGTTACTGCTTAGCTTAGGATTAGCATATGGTGCATGGATTCGAAAGACAAAGCGCAGCGGACTGGTTATGGTCGGTGGGGTGTTGCTAGGACTAGCATTTGTTTATACAAGCGGCTTGATCTGGCTTGCAATTATGGCAATTACCTGGCAGCGACGCATCATACTTCAGCGTATTGCTGATGCGCCTCGCTTGACGGTTACGATATTAGTGATTGTAGCGGTCGGCATCTCGCCACTAGTTCTGGCCTCGATATTACGCCCCGAACTAATCACCCAGGTTGCTGGCTTAGCTAGCAGCCCCAATGACAGCTTCGCGAATCTAGGTATCCGCTCGGTGGATATTATTCAACAGTTTGCAGTTCAAGGGCATCAAGAAGCAGAAATTGGCATTGTCAATGTAGCACTGCTAGACATATTTACTTATGTTATGGCAATCCTCGGGTTGTTCACCTTGTTTAATTCCCGTCGTTTAGACAGATTTAAGGTGATCACTGCCTTATTGGTTGTCGTTTGGGCATTGGTATCGTTAGGTGGGCCTGTACCAGTTATTGCGTTGTTCCCGATCGTCTATCTCTTGACTGGTGCCGGTATCAGTCGACTACTTGGTGACTGGCTTAAAGTATTTCCACGAAATCCATTGGCCCGGACTATTGGTTTATCAGCTATTGGTGTTGCAGTCGGGCTGAGCAGCATATATCACCTACAGCGATATTTTATTGCTTGGCCAGAAGCACCAGCCACAACAGAGGTGCTGCAGATTGCCCGCACAAATGCACCTTACTACGAAAATTTGCTACAATATTAGAGAAGTAAAACAGGGAGATATTCATGAATAGGTTTGACCAGGCGAAGATGCTGCTCAAGGTAAAGAAGATTCAGAAAGAACTACAGAAAGAAACACTCATTATTGAAAAAGGTGAGGGTGCTGTACGGGTAGAGATTACCGGTGAACAAAAGATAAAGAAGATCAAGATTGATCCAGAAGTAGTTGACTTGGAAGATCTGACCCAGCTTGAGCGCTGGCTTGAAGAGGCTGTGCGAGATGCCATTAGCGCGAGCCAAAAGATGGCTGCCGAAAAAATGCAACCGTTCATGGGTGCGCTTGGTGACTTGGGTCTCTAGTCAAAGAGACGTGTATTATTTTGTGGAGGGTATCGTCAACGTATGAATGTGCTGCCGCCAGCTCTGTTGGAGCTGATTGAAGCTTTTGGTGCTTTGCCGGGTGTTGGGCCGCGGACAGCGGAGCGCTATGCCTATTTTGTTTTAAAGGCCGGCCAAGACGTACCAGACAGGCTCGCAAACCATCTCAAAGGGCTCCATAACGAAGTTGGGTATTGTCAAAAAACGTATGCACTGGTGTCAAAAGGTCAGCAATTTTCAGATCTGTATACCGATCCATCGCGTAATAAACGATTAGTGGCGGTCGTTGCCGAACCTTTTGATATTGTGGCTCTTGAAAAGACTGGCCAATTTCATGGCACTTATCACGTGCTCGGTGGCCTGATCTCTCCGATCGACAACATTAATCCTGAACAGCTACATATTGCCGAGCTTGTTAAGCGTGTCGCAGAAGATGCGGTAGAAGAAATCATTCTTGCCACGAATGCCAGCGTAGAAGGCGAATCAACCGCGCTGTATATCAAGCAATGTCTGCAAGGAACAAAGGTCAAAGTTAGCCGTTTAGCCCAAGGCCTGCCCATAGGCGTAGACCTCGAATATGCCGATCAAGTGACACTGACCAGAGCCTTGGAAGGCCGTACCCTGGTAGATTAGCCAAAAACAATCAGTAAAGCGGTATAATGACAGTAATGGATAAACTAACAGCTCAGTTTCAACAGTTAGTTGAGGCTGCAAAAAATATAGTCGTCATTCAAGCCGATAACCCTGACGGAGATAGCTTGGGTAGTGCTTTGGCGCTTGAAGAGATATTGGGAGACTTGGGCAAAGAAATACATCTATACTGTGGCGTTGATATTCCCGATTACTTAAAGCATCTGGAAGGTTGGGACCGTGTTCATAAAGAGATGCCGACCAATTTTGACCTCAGTATTGTTGTCGACACCAGTGCCAACGTATTGCTTGCCAAGTTGGCTGAAAGTCAGTACCGCTCTTGGGTGGCCTCCCGCCCAGCTGTTATCATTGATCACCACAGCGGTGTAGCGTGTGATATACCGTTTGCCACGGTCGTTATTAACGATGAAGAGGCGGTGGCCACGAGTGAGGCAATTTATAAAATTGCTAACGCACTAAAGTGGCAAATTAATCTGCAGGCAAAGAGTATGATTATGAGTGCTATTTTGTCTGATTCGCTGGGCCTAAGCAGCGCGTCAACGACACCACATACTTACCGCGTCATGGCCGCGTTATTGGAATCTGGAGTTGATAGAAGTGCGCTCGATGAAGCTAGGCGCGAAATGACAAAGATGCCACTTAGCATTTACACCTACAAAGCCAAGCTTATTTCACGCACTCGAATTGCCGCCAATGGCAAGCTAGCGACCGTTGTCATCCCACACGAGGAAATTACAACCTACAGCCCGCTCTATAACCCAGCACCGCTCATACAAGGAGATATGCTGCAGGTTCAAGGTATAGAAGTTGCCCTCGTCCTCAAGCAATATCCTGGTGGCAAGGTGACCGGCTCGCTAAGGAGTAGTGCTAAAGCACCAATATCCTCGGCAATTGCTAAATTGTTTGGTGGTGGTGGGCATGTTTTCGCCAGTGGCTTTAAGATTAATGAAAAAGGTAACACTGATGAAGTGCTGCAAACAGTCGAGGAGTATGTAAAGAACCACTTTTCACCAAAGGAAGAAACTGACAATGCAACTGTTTAATAGCCTCTCGCAGCAAGTTGAAGAACTCGTGCCGGTCCATGCAGGGAAGGTTGGTATGTACAGCTGTGGGCCAACAGTGTACAGCAACCTGCACATCGGCAATCTGTCGGCCTTCATCTATGCCGATATTTTACGGCGAGTTGTCCGGCTTTCCGGATACGATGTTCGGCATGTCATGAATATAACCGATGTTGATGATAAAACCATTCGTGACAGTAAAGCCAAGTACCCGAATGAAGAGCCGGTTCAGGCACTCAAAAAGCTCACCGATACGTACACAGACGTGTTCAAAAATGACATAACCGCAGTGGGTGTAGACATTGCTGCAATTGAATTCGTGTCGGCGGTCAGTGCCATTCCAGATATGATTAAGCTGATTCAGCAGATTCTTGATGCCAAGGTCGGCTACGTCGCAGAGGGCGGCATCTATTTTTCTGTTTCACGCTACACGGAACTAGGTCACGCGTACGGCCGGCTGCAGAAAATCGACATGACGCAATCTATGAGCCGGATTGCTCATGACGAGTACGACAAAGACCAAGCGAGTGATTTTGCGCTCTGGAAGGAGGTCACACCAGGAGAGCCGGCCTGGGAAGCTCAATTTACCGTTGACGGGCAAGTTATAACGATGTCTGGGCGGCCAGGCTGGCATATTGAATGCTCTGCCATGAGTCAGATGCTAGGGGTACCCTTTGATATTCATACTGGTGGTATAGACTTGAAGTTCCCACATCACGAGAATGAGATTGCCCAATCAGTGGCCGCCGGAGCAACAGATCTTGCCATGCTGTTTGTTCACAATAATCACATTTTAGTTGATGGCCGAAAAATGAGTAAAAGCCTTGGAAATATTACGACCCTCCGTGAAGTGGAAGAAAAGGGGTATGAACCCATGGCTTTTCGGTTGCTCGTTTTGGAAAGTCAGTACAGAAACGAGAGTAATTTTAGCTGGGCGATCCTTGAAGCGGCTGCAAACCGCCTAAAGAAATGGCAAGCATGGGCCGATGTGCGCTATCAGACTTACAGTGAACTCGAACATCCTATGCAATCTATAGAAATAGAAAGTTATAAGCAGGCATATATATTGGCTTTACAGGATGATCTATCAACTCCACAGGCTTTGGTCGAAATTCATTCGGGTTTGGAGCAAGCAATGTTGAGAGGTGTCGACAAGAATGCAAAATCACACTATGACGACTTTCTAAAAGCAATCAAAGACGGGATAGGCATTGATCTTATGCAATCTGAAGATATTCCAGTAGAGGCGCAAAAGTTGTTACAAGAACGGCAGGCTGCTCGCGACGCCAAAGACTGGGATAAGTCTGACAAACTTCGAGATACACTAGCTGAACGCGGCATTAAAGTACTTGATGACCCAGTTCGCGGTCAGATATGGCAGAGACTTTAAGTTTTCTGATCGTTTTGAATCGATTCTACAGTTGGCAAATGTCCCACGACGTATTCATCAAATAGGACTCGCAAACAGCCGGCGACCGGAATAGCAGCTAATGCTCCTAGAATACCCCCGATAGCTGCACCAAGAATGGCTGATAGAAAAACAATTAGTGGAGTTAGGTCATTACTCTTTGACTGAATATAAGGTTGTAGTGTGGCATTCTCTGTTTGCTGGTAGATCAAGAAGAATATGGCCATACCCAGAGCCAAGCCAGGGGAAGAAAACAGTGAAAAAATCACAACTATTGCTGCAGCTAGAGTATTGCCGATCATCGGTATGAGCCCGAATAGAAAGACTATCCCAGCCATCGCGATCGGATTAACCGCCGTGTCCGCTAAAGTGTTACCGATGAATAGAGCGATAGCCGAAAAGCTAGCCGCGATACCAGCAATAAGAACCTGGCCATTCACATAGCCCGTAACCACCTTGTACATCTTATAAGCGATTTTTCGCCGTCGTTCTCGCTCGGATTTGGGCTGCATATCTAAGATTTTGCTCAGCCAATACGGTCCTTCTACAAGCATCATAAAAGTGAGGATCAGGACAGTAATGGAGGAAACGATAGTACCGCCGATTCTGCCAGCTGTACTTAAGACAGGGCCAGAAATGTCGCCAGCACGGCCGCTAATCTCATTACCTATATTACGAAGTTGTTCATCGAGATCGTAGCGCTCGATGAAGCGCGACAAACCCGTGTCGCTAGCTTGGAAATCATTAATAGTCTCAGGCAAGCTTTTAAGAAAGTCGGTTGTTTGTCTGACGAGTGGCGGCACAACAAGAGCCGCGAACATAACTAATATGGCAATCACAAAAATGTAAGCTATGCCAGTAGCTCCGGCTCGACTTTTGATGTTCATGGCTCGACTAATTCGCCCGACAGCAGGGTTAAGCGCCAGTGCTAGGAAAAACGAAACCCCAATCAGTGTAAGAATGTGTGTCAGATCGGCGAGTACGCGAAAAGTTATAACAGTAGCCGCAACAATAAGAATTGTTCTGATAATCGTATCGTTGGAAATGCTGATTTCAGTTGCCTTGTGTCGACTGCCAAGAAGTTTCATACTTTTCCCTCGTTAGTTAGTACTATTATCAGTGTATTGCTTACGTTTTGCAATTGCTTCAGCGTAAATCTTGAGCAAGGTTGCACCAATAACTTTAACATCGTATTTCTCAACTTCTTTCATTTGCCATCTATACGCTGTATCTCGAGCACGACTATTATGCAAAAAATGCTTGAGTACTGCGGCAAAAGCTGCTGTATCTTTGGGGTCAAACAGCTGCGCAGGCCGAGCACCAAGCACGGAGCGGTAGCCAATATTATTTCCGCCAAGTACAACTCGACTTCCGGCAGCCATGGCTTCAATCAGCACGATGCCAAAGCACTCCCCGCCAAGCGAAGGGAAAACAGCAAGGTGCGCCGAAGCCAGATAATCTGGCTTGTCAATCTCTGGTACAAAACCAGCAAAATGAACTATATGCTGCAGATGGTGCTGTTTTACGTAGGCTTTAAGTTCAGGGGCCTTAGGACCTTTGCCACAAAGGATAACTCTGACATTCTCTAAATGATGTTCAGCATGTAGCCGTTGGATCGCGCTCAAGAATTCTGCGGCTCCTTTACGGGGTACAAGACGCCCAAGATAGACAATATTGAGCTTGCCGTCTTGAAATTGCTTGAGAGCTTTTCCGTGTTTAAAGAGCGACAGATCAACCGTGTTCGTTACTACGTCTGCATGACGACGATAACTGCGCTTGGCGGCTTCGGCCGCCGGTTGAGAAGCGCCAAGTAAACGATCAAAACGACGCAGATTTCGCCACAAATATAGCCCAAGTAATCGTGCACCTATAGACTCGATGATCGAAAATGGCACAATATGAAAAGTGCCGATGACGGCAGTTGAAAGGGGTGCTAGGCGAACAATTCTGGCGCCTAACATCGGGCTGTGCGGCGTCTGAACGTGGAGTACATCAAACTGTTCTGTCACAAGCAATTCTTTAATCTTCTGCTTGTTAGCAGGCAATGGGATAGACATGCGATTCTGATTAAATATAACTGGGATGTTTCGGCTTAGGCTATGCACAAACGGCAGATCAGTGCGCTTTGTCTCGCCTACCAGATAGTGCACTTCATGGCCGTGTTTGGCGTACCACTGTCCGAGGGTAAGAATGTATTGCTGAACGCCATCTGGCTTGTCGAGGCTGTCGTCTAATACAAAGCCGATTTTCATGTTTGTCTCGTAGCCAGTAAGCGCTGATAAATTTTTTCATAACTATTGACAACTTTGACGTAGTCAAATTGCTTTATGTACTTTTTGGCCCAGTTTTGCCACTTTTGTCGTTCTTTGCTGTCATAGAGCATTGTTTCGAGCCGATGCGCCATTCTGGGCGTGTCCTTAGGGTCAACCAACGAGCTAGCGCCTGGACCGACCAGTACTGAGCTGTAACCTGGATTGTTGCCAGCTACGGTTACAACGCCCATGGCCAGGGCTTCTAGCAAAACAATCCCAAAGCTCTCGCCATACAGGGCCTGTCTCTTATACACATCT
>JAHBAU020000032.1 GCA_018499905.2 Candidatus Saccharimonadota bacterium
AGATGTGTATAAGAGACAGCAACACACGCATCGGCAATTTCCTGCGCAAAACCAGCCTTGACGAATTACCACAACTATTTAATGTCATAACGGGTGACTTGAGTTTGGTTGGCCCCCGGGCACTCATCCCAAAAGACCTTGACAGCTATGATAAACGACATGCGATTTTGAGCGTCAAGTCAGGAATCACAGGTTTGGCGCAAGTTTCTGGCCGCAATAACCTGCCTGTGGAAGAGCGAAGACGGCTTGATGTGTACTACGCTCAGAACTGGAGCTTTTGGATGGATTTGGTGATTCTTATAAAAACTTTTAAGGTCATCACCACTAAGGAAACCCAGGACAGGTCTTAAAGTTAATGCCAACCAACAAAACAGACAAACCACGTGTTGCGATAGTCCATGATTGGCTTATTGGAGGTGGCGCAGAGCGAGTGGTGATGGAGTTGCATAACATGTATCCTGATGCGCCAATTTACACATCTTATTGCAGCTCTGCGTGGCGGCAGAAACTTGATAACAAGGTGGTGACCGGCTGGTTGCAGTACTGGCCATTTTCTAAACTACGCAAGTTTATCCCATTCCTTCGCATCTGGTGGTTCACCAGACTGCGCTTTGATGATTTTGACCTAGTTATCAGCAGTTCTGGCGCCGAAGCCAAGGGCATTCGGACGCCGGCAAATGTTGTACACATTAACTATTGTCATGCGCCCACTCATTATTATTGGAATCGCTACAATGACTACCTTAAAAACCCCGGGTTCGGCATATTTAACGGTCTTGCCCGTTTTGGCCTGAAGACACTGGTTGAACCTCTTCGGCGCTGGGACTATCGAGCCGCCCAACGACCAAATTACATGATCGCTAATTCAACATTTACCCAGGATGAAATAAAAAAATATTACGGACGAGATAGCGTTGTTGTTCACCCGCCTATTGATACAGAGCGCTTCAGTAGCTCGAGTCCAGAGCGTCACGGGTTTGTTATTACCGGCCGTCAGACACCTTACAAACGTGTTGATTTGGCTGTTAAAGCCTGCACTGACCTAAGTCTTGATCTTACAGTGATTGGCAAAGGTCCAGACCATAGGCGCTTACAGTCTCTCGCGGGGCCGACTATCACTTTTCTTACTGGTGTTAGTGACGTAGAACTGGCTTCGCACCTAAGCGCAGCGCAAGCGTTTATTTTTCCTGGCGTTGACGATTTTGGTATTGCCGCTGTTGAAGCCATGGCAGCCGGCACTCCCATAGTCGCATATAAGGCTGGCGGTGCCCTCGATTATGTTATAAACGGTGAGACAGGCCGGTTTTTTGAAGAGCAGTCAGTGGAGTCGCTTAGTAAAGTATTAGCCGGATTCCGTTCTGGTGACTTCAACTCGGCTCACATTCGCCAGGCGGCCACGGCATTTTCAACCAAAGCTTTTCAAAAGAGCATGTTTGCAATTATTAATAAATTAGTATAGGATATCGCTGATATGTGTGGAATTGTAGGATATATCGGACCAAAACAAGCCCAGGATTTTTTACTGGAGGGTTTAGCTACCCTAGAGTACCGTGGTTATGACTCCACGGGCATGGTTGTTATCGGCGAGCAAGGCCCACGACTGGTGCGCAGCGTCGGCCGTGTTGAGAGCGTTAAGCGCGACCTTGAAGGCGACCCGCTCGTTGGTAGTTACGGTATTGGCCACACACGCTGGGCAACCCACGGCGCCCCATTAGAACGGAATGCTCACCCCCACCCCGACACCAATCGTGAGTTCTTCGTCGTGCACAACGGTATTATCGAGAACTACCAAGTCATCAAAGCTGACTTACAAAAGAATGGTGTGCAGTTTATCTCTGATACCGATACCGAAGTTATCCCGCATCTTATTGCCGCAGAATATCGTCGATTGGGAAATGTGACAGAAGCTTTCTTGAGCGCCGTGCAACAACTTCACGGGGCTTTTTCAATTGTGATGGTCTCCACTTTCGCGCCAGATACCCTCTTCGCTGCCCGCCTTTCAAGCCCGCTGGTTATTGGTATTGGCGATGGTGAAAGTTTCATTGCCAGTGATCCAACACCAATCATGGAGCATACCAAAAAAGTAATATTCTTGAACGACTTCGAAGCCGCAGTTATTACACCAAGCGAGCACGTTATCATTAACCTCAAGGATAGCTCAACCATCGAAAGACTACCCCAAGTGCTTGATTACGACCCGGATGTGGCCGTCCTTGGCGACTACCCTCATTTTATGCTGAAAGAGATAGAAGAAGCTCCTCAGACTGTCAGATCGGCCCTACTTGGACGACTCCGCACCGAACAAAACCTCGTTAAGCTTGGTGGGCTTGATTTGGTAGAAGAACAACTTCGATACATTGACCGCATTGTCATCGTATCCTGCGGCACCTCGTACTACGCCAGCATGGTGGGCGAATACTTGATTGAAGAGATTGCTGGCATTCCTGTAGAAGTGCAACTAGCTAGTGAATTCAAATATCGCAACGAGCCATTGAGCCGCAGTACTGCTATCATTGCTGTCTCGCAGTCTGGCGAAACCGCCGACACGATTGCCGCCCTGAACAAGGTTGCTGGATATGGCGTCTTACGCTTGGGCGTCGTAAACGCCGTCGGTTCAACCATTGCGCGGATGACTGATGCTGGCGTGTACTGTCATGCAGGCGCCGAGCAGTCGGTCGCCAGCACCAAGGCTTTTGTGGCACAGGTGTCAGTTTTGGCACTCATCGCGTTGAATCTGGCCAAAAATGCCTCGCCGCTCTATGAAGAACTCATCAAAGAACTCGACAACTTGCCTGCCAAGATAGAAAAAATCCTCGCGCAAAAACAAGAAATTGAAGCCTTAGCCAAAAAATACGCACATCACCGCGACTTTTTGTTTATCGGTCGCCGCTATCTGTACCCTGTTGCTTTGGAGGGGGCTTTGAAGCTAAAGGAATTGAGCTATATTCACGCTGAAGGCTACGCTGGTGGTGAGATGAAGCATGGTCCTTTAGCCATGATCGATGAAAACTTCCCAACCCTGGCGCTGGCTTTAGACGGCGAGTTATTTGAGAAAACAATATCAAATATTCAAGAAATCAAAGCTCGCGGTGGACCAGTCCTAGCAATTTGCAATACGACCGAACAGTTAGAAGGCATTGCCGATGATGTGCTGGTGATTCCACGAACCATTGAGCAGCTTCAGCCAATCTTAGCAGCCATTCCTTTGCAGCTATTCTCTTATTACGCTGCGATTGAGCTTGGGCGAAATGTTGACCGTCCACGGAACTTAGCAAAGTCTGTAACAGTAGAGTAGCCACAATTTCGAATTTTGACTTTCGAATTTCGAATGCTAAATCCTTGCTTCTGTGCTGATAGCAGATAAGATTTTGCCAAAAATTAATATTAGTTCATGCACTTCTTGATTCAAGTCCAGGATATCCGATCTGGTATTGGGCTCGTGTGCATAAATCATCTTTAACCAATGTCTGGTCTCTTGGGCTTCTTTCTTGCATATGTAAATCTTATTTCGAAAGTCCTTTTTAGAGCTTGCAGCATTCGCTTCCATATAATTTGCCCCCACGCTCGTTGCCGAGCGCACAAGTTGCGATATCAGCGGTTTTGATACCGTGTCGTATGTCAGCTTTTTGCAAAACCGTATTGTCAAAGCCCCAAAATTACTGCACCTTACTTCTAAGTCGTATATTTTATCAACTTCATTCATTCTGACATTAAATCTAAATTCAAAATTAGAAATTAGAAATTGCTTATGCGCAATATTTAATGTGATTGTCACAATTGAGCTACAATACCAGCATGAAGATTCTTCTCACTGGCGGCCTTGGTTACATTAGCAGTCATACGGCTGTTGAGCTTGCACAAGCAGGACATGAAGTCGTGTTGGTTGATGATTTATCAAATACTGATGAGTCTGTCGTTGAGCGCCTAGTCAAGATAACCGGCACACCGATGCGTTTTTTTGCACTGGATGTAAACGACCGGCTGGAACTCGATAAGGTCTTTGCCGATACACAACCCGATGCCGTCATTCATTTTGCTGCCAAAAAGGCTGTCGGTGAATCAGTAGCGATGCCGCTCGAGTACTACCAAAACAACCTGGGCGGCCTCATAACTCTTTGCCAAGTCATGCGTGATCATAACGTCAAGCGTCTTGTTTTCAGCTCATCTGCAACTGTGTATGGTGATCCTGAAAAGCTCCCCTTGACCGAAGACAGCTCTCTCTCGGCCACCAACCCTTATGGGCAGACTAAGCTCATGGGCGAGCAAATCCTCCAGGATCTAGCCGTATCTGATCCAGCGTGGCGCATTACGATTCTTCGTTACTTTAATCCAGTAGGGGCACATGCAAGTGGCCTGATTGGCGAGAATCCTAAGGGTAAGCCAAATAATCTGCTCCCTTTTGTTGCACAAGTAGCTGCAGGTAAGCTTAACAAGTTAAGCATTTTTGGAAATGACTATGAGACGCCTGATGGTACTGGTGTGCGGGACTATATTCACGTCGTTGACCTGGCCAAAGGCCATGTTAGTGCCCTTAATTACCAAAGCTCCTCACCCATAGAGGTATTCAACCTGGGAACTGGTAAAGGGTACTCTGTTATGGAGATTGTGAAAGCTTTTGAAACAGCTGCAGGTAAACCTATTCCTTACGAGATTATGCCACGGCGCCCAGGAGATATTGCCGCATGTTATGCCGATCCAACCAAAGCCAAAAAACTGCTCGATTGGGAAGCTACCAAATCGCTCGAAGACATGTGCGTCGACGCCTGGCGCTGGCAGCAAAACCTCAGCTAGCGAAGCTTAATATTAATAACACGCTAGCTTTTTTCATACTCATAGTCCTAGCTGCTTACTTAACTCACCGACTCGTTGAACATAGTTCTTGTTGGCAACCAACAGCCCGTGATCAGTATGTACGACCACGACGTTATCCAGGCCAATGACTACTGTTGGTATATCCACATCATTGCGAATATAGCTGTTGCCTGTGGACTCTAGTTTGATTTTTTCACCCCGAATATGGTTGCCCTCATCATCAAGTAGGCTAATCTCATGTAGGTCTTTAAATGACCCGACATCTGCCCAGTCAAAAGTACCTGGTATGGTAAGCGCGTTGGTCAATTTTTCTGAAAATACATACTCAAGAGCAATATTTTCCAGTTCTAGGTACTCGTCGTCAATGTCTTTAGCGTTAAGTAGTTTTTGATAACGGTGCCACATATCAGGGGCTTCAGCTTCCATTGTTTTCTCAAAACAATGGAGTGTCCCTACCGAATAACCGGTATTCCAGAGAAATTGTCCGCTTAGGTAGTACTTTTCAGCCTTTTTCTTATCTGGCTTTTCAACAAACCGCTTCAGATGAAAGATGTTCGTCCAGCCCTTGAGGTTACCATCTTTTTCTATGTAGCCCAGGCCGGTTGATGGGTAGGTAGGCTCGACACCCATGAACACGACCTTGCTTTCGCTTTCACATACTTCACCAGCACGCAAGGCAGTATTTACAAAACCTTGGCTATTGCGAATTAAATGATCAGCCCACACAAACAGAATTGCTTCATCGCTTTCAAAGCGATTCTTTATCGTTGCTAGGGCAAGTGCCACACAAGAAGCTGTGCCACGTCGTGCGGGTTCGACAAGAATATTATCCTTGGGAACTTCTTTGAGCTGATCATAGACATGCTTGATATGTGATGCTTCAGAGATGACCAGAATTTTTTCTGCAGAGGTAAGTTGCTTCACCCTGTCAAGCGTGTTCTGGAGCAAGCTTCGTTCGTTCGTTAAACTCAGGAGATGCTTTGGATATTCGGGCGTGGACAATGGCCACAGCCTTGTCCCCGACCCTCCGGCGATTATTACGACTATCATTACTAGAATTTATACCATGAATTTAAGAAATTACTCAAACTTGCTTATAATCAAAGGGGCAGCAGCCGAATAAGGAGGACTCATGTCAGTAACTATCGCGCCAACATTATTTAAATCATACGATGCCAGGGGCAAGGTGGGGACCGAACTGACAAGCGAAACAACGCGAGTCATCGGCCAGGCGTTTGCCGATTGGCTGCCTACAGAGGGAGCTGTCGCGGTTGGCCGTGATATGCGACCCGATTCTGAAGAGCTGGCAAACGGCATCATCCAGGGACTCGTTGCCCAAGGGCGCGATGTTTGGGATATTGGCGAAGTCACCAGTGACATGATCTACTTTGCAGTCGGCAGCAACAAGCTAGCCGGTGGCGTCATGGTGACAGCCAGTCATAACCCCGGTGAATACAATGGCATTAAATTCTGTGCCGAAGAAGCAAAAGCTGTCGGTGAAAATTCAGGCCTTTTCGAAGTGCGTGACCTAGCAATCAAGCAGCAGTTTAAAACGAGTGAGCATGCCGGAACAGTCACCCAGCACGATCTGGCTGAAGCTTGGATTGACCATGTCTTGAACTTTATTGAACCAGACAAGTTAAAACCTTTGAAGCTGGCGGTTGATGCCGGTAACGGCATGGCGGGCAAGATTTTCCCCGAACTGGAGCCGCATGTGCCTTGGGAAATAACAGAGATGTATTTTGAACTGGACGGCACTTTTCCAAATCATGAAGCTAATCCTCTCAAGTTCGAAACCCTCCATGACCTCATTGAGATGATCAAATCGAAGAAACTTGACGGCGGTATTGCTTTTGACGGTGATGGCGACCGGGCGTTTTTGATTGATGAAACTGGTGAGGTACTGACTGGCGGCGTGATGTCGGCCATGCTCAGCGAGTACTTCTTAAAACTGCGGCCAGGCAGCAACATTGTCTACGACATTCGAAATAGTGCAGTGGTTGCGCAAGTCATTGCCGAGAATGGCGGAACGCCAGTTCGCGAGCGAGTCGGCCACAGTCACCTTAAGCAGAAGATGCGCGAAGTCGATGCACCCTTTGGTGGTGAAGCATCGGGACATTTTTACTTTAAGGACAATTGGTACGCCGACTCAGGCATGATCGGTGCGGTCATCGGGCTCTATGCTGCCGGTACAATGAATATGTCACTGTCACAGATCGGGCAGCCCTATCCTCGCATGGCCGCCATACCAGAGACAAATTTTACCGTCGGCGACAAAGACGCGGTCATCAAGAAAAT
>JAHBAU020000016.1 GCA_018499905.2 Candidatus Saccharimonadota bacterium
CCGATGGTGAAGCCACTGGTGAACTGGCTCCAGTGTTCGGTGGTGCCTAAGCCCGCAGGGAACACGCCGACCGACTGCCTATTGCTCCCGAAAGAGACCATGCCGTAAATCGATAGACATATCGATAAAATCAGCAGCAGGCCGATCGCCGAAAGCAACCCCACGGAATTTGCATCTGCAGTATTGCGAAGCGGCCCAAGCTTAGCAAATGGGCCAATCAGAAAGTAGCCATGAGCCATGCCAATTTCTAAACCGCGCGAGAAGGGAGCTAGGCCTGCCCGATAAATGGGTAAATTGCGAACGAGGGCGATCGACAAATCGCTAGTGTTGATCGGTGTTGACAAGTTCCCTTGTTGGACATCATTACTAGTGACTAATTGTGCGCCTCGGCGCAAATCAAAGCCTGCTGCGACAGACCGCACCTGTACCGCATGCCAAAGATGGCCACATAGAAATAGCAGTGCCAGCACAAAATGACTAGTAGCCAGCCAAGTCCTGGGACTGATTACTGCTGCTCCCCGTTCGCTCAAGCCTAAAGGACCATAGAACACTGTTGGGTAGGCGGTGTCGTTGACAGTAACAAAGTAGGCAGCCAAGAAACCCATGTAGGCCAATGCCCCCAAGCTGTAGCTTAGATAGGCTTCACCAGACCAAAACAGGATCTTTTGCGCCCATTTAGTTGGACCTGTCATAATGTGCCAGATTCCACCACCAATGCACAGCAGTCCGACCCAGATATGACCACCAATAATGTCTTCTAGATTATCGACTGCGGCCATTCCTTGGCTGCCATGGGATCCCACTAAATAGCCAAAAATGTTGAACGGATTGAGCATTGGAGCATCAATTAGCCTGACTTGGCCGATCGATGCATCATACAGTCCCCCCAAAAACATTCCTTGGGCTACCAATAGCCAAGCACCACAGCCCATTATTAATAAATGGATACCCATGATGGTGGTCATTTTTCGACCATCTTGCCAGTCATAGCCAAAGGAATCTATAAAAGTTTTGCCTTGGGGCAGGATTGCCAACCCGCGTAAGCTATGATACATACCTCCAGCGCCCAGTACTGCCGAACTAACCAGATGCACTATTCCAATTACGAAGTAAGGATAAGTATCTAAAATTTGGCCATTGGCTCCCACTCCGATACCCAAGGTTGCTAAATGTGGTAACAGAATCAGCCCCTGTTGATACAGCGGCTGGCTGCTATCATAATGAGAAATTTCGAAGAGTGTCATACCACCAGCCCACAAAAGGATCAAGCCCGCATGGGCAATGTGAGCACCCAGTAGGCGGCCCGACAAGTTTGTGAGGCGAGCATTCCCCGCCCACCAAGCGATGCTGGCGGGTTGCTCAGTTATTGCAACTGTCAAAATTCTACCCTCCATATAGGCTAGAAAATATTAAGCTTATTGCATAAAAATTTCAATAAGCTGTTGAACAAAATGTAGCACATTTATTGAGAAAATCTCTTATTAGTGCTAGGTAAATTTTTGTGAATTTACTTAGCCTTAAACTATGTAACCTAGGCTACACTCCATGTCACCAAGAATGTCCTAAGTCAGTGATAAATATTTTCTATATTTAATGAGTCATTTTCTTTAGTTAGCTAATCTCTGATATTTTCGATGAAAGCGTTAATCCGTATTCGAAATTCAGGAGAGTCTACTGAATATGGTGCTTCCCTCAGAGCAGTTTATCTAAATCTATTAAAAAGTTGCAATTTATTCTCAATAAGGTTATAGTGAATGAGAAGCCAGTTGATTCGCCTTCCACAGATCGTCAATGACCACAGTTGTATTGTGAAGCTAAGTCGAATTGGATAATGGATCGATGGAGTTCTCCTCTCTTAAGAACAAACAGCGATATAAAAAATCGAGATTGTGCTTTCTCGATTTTTTATATCGCTTTCATTACTTCAGTATTTTTTTGGCTGAAGGCTCGGGGCTTTTGCTCCTGCTCTAGCTCCGTACCCATAACTGCACCAGCAGTATTAGTGGTAATTTTGTCATTTCAGCATAAATATTAATAATTTCCGCAACTACTTGCGCTTCGTAGCAATCCCCATTTTTACATCTGGAATTTGCTTAATGATATCCATTGCCGCCACTACAGTACCATGATTAGACTTTTCATCAGCATTAATCACCACCATGGTGGGCTGACCTTTGATGATCATTGATTTAATGCGGGCTGATAAATCTGCTGTTGTAGTTGGTTGCCGATTAAGAGTCAGAATGCCCTGGGAATCAATGCTGACCACGATCTTAGTTTGATCTTGATTCTGACCTGAGCTAGAACCCGGCAAGTTGACTGGTACGCCTTCTGTACGGCTCAAGCTGAGTGAAGTAATAATAAAGAAAGTCAGGATTGCAAAAATCACATCAATTAGGGCCACCACATTGATTTCTGGTGGACGGTCTTCCGCTTCATTAGGTAGGCGCATGGCAATAGTTATTAAGGTTTATCTCTAGATAATGACTTCGTTAGAATGGGCTGGTGACCTTTCGGTGACCCGCCGATGGAGCAGCTCTAGCTGTCCGGTAAATTCATGGATTTGCGAAATCTCTCGCTGATATAACCCCCGAAATACATTAGCGCAAACAGAGGCCAAGATCGCCACGATCACCCCAGCAGCCGTACTAACTAAGGCTTCTGAAATGCCGCCCACCACATTACTCGATTCACTGCTAGCTGCTTGCCCAATCTTTAGAGAAGCAAAAGAAGCAATCAAACCAGTCACGGTACCCAATAGTCCGAACAGTGGCGCTAAGCCAATTACAGCATCGAAGAAATTAATAGATCGACGCAGCCTCGGGATCTCAGCGTGGGTCTGGCTTTCTAGCGCCAGCCGAAATTCATCGGGGGTGGCATCGCCAAGGCCAATCGCTGCCATGAAAATTCGAGCGATCGGTAAATCCAATTCCCGATCGAGCCGCTCCATGGCCAAGGGTGGATTACCTTGGTATAAATCCAGTACTGTGCGCACCATTTGCTTTTGGCGGCTTTTTAGCTTCGACCAAAAAATGAAGCGCTCGATGGCCAAGGTCACTACTAGCAAAGCTGTCTCTTATACACATCTGACGCTGCCGA